>CAZYHE010000555.1:0-3620 GCA_964647225.1 uncultured Anaerolineales bacterium | reverse complement strand
CCGAGAGCCAGGGCCGGGCCAACCATCACCTGGCAAGCGCGGCGCAGGCGCGGGAGATCTTGCGGGATCAGCCGGCCGATTTTGTCGCGGCGGTGGCGCACGCCATCGAGGCGCATCGCTTCCGCACCGAGCCGGCCCCGCGCACGCTGGAAGCGCAGGTCGTCTTCGACGCGGACAAGTTGGACATCACCGGCGCCATCGGCGTGGCCCGGGCGTTCGCCTATGCCGGGGAGCGCGGCAACGCCCTGTGGAACACCCCCTGGCGCGCGATCGCGGCGGGTGGCGGCGACGCGATCCGCCAGCCGGCGGCGCTCGGCGCGGCCTACACCCCCAGCCACGAGTTCGTCTACAAGCTCGACCGCATCAGCGAGCGGCTGTACACCGCAACCGCGCGCGCCATCGCCCACGACCGCGAGGCGTTCATCCGCGCTTTCTTTGACCGGCTTGACGCAGAGGTGGCCGGGTTGGCCTGAAGACCATGTCTATGATACGGGTCATGGCAATGCCCCCCCGATTCACCTACAGTAGCGGGGCAAATAATCATCCCCCCAATCGTTCATCAGGAGACTGCCCGTGAGTGATACAGAGTTGGCGATCCGCCCCGAAAACGTGGCGACGATCGCCTGGCACAACCTCTCCGAGAGCGACGCGCTCGATGCGCTGCGCGTCGCCGAAGACCGGGGATTGAGCAGCCCGGAGGCGCAAGCCCGCCTGGCGGCCTTCGGCTCGAACGAGCTAACAGAAGCCCCGCGTCCCACGATTTGGGCGCGTTTGTACGCGCAATTCAAGGATTTTCTGATCGTCATCCTGATCGTCGCCAGCGTGGTCTCCGTGCTCCTCGGCGAATATGTCGAAGCCGGCGCAATCATGGCGATCGTCCTGCTCAACGCCATCCTCGGCGTGATCCAGGAATCGCGCGCCGAAGAGGCGTTGGCCGCGCTCAAGAAGATGACCGCGCCCGAAGCGCAAACCCTGCGCGACGGCCGCCGCCAACCGTTGCCGGCGCGTGATCTGGTCCCCGGCGACATCGTTTTCCTGGAAACAGGCAACTATGTCCCCGCCGATGTGCGGCTGGTGGAGGCGGTCAACCTGAAGATCGAAGAGGCGAGCCTGACCGGCGAATCGGTGCCGGTGCAGAAGCGCGCCGACGCCGTCCTCGACCGCGAGGCGTCCCTGGGCGACCGCAAGAATTGTGCGTTCAGCAGCACGGTCGTGACCTATGGCCGCGGGCGCGGGTTGGTCGTGAGCACGGGGATGCAGACGCAAATCGGCAAGATCGCCGACCTGATCCAGAGCTTCGAGACCGAGCCGACCCCGCTTCAGCGCAAGCTCGATGGGCTGGGCAAGACCTTGGGCGTGGCCGCGCTCGCGGTCTGCGCCCTGGTGTTCGCCATCGGCATGGTCCGCTTCATGCTGAACCCCATCCCCGGCATGACTCTGCTCGAAGAGGCGCTCGAATTATTCATCGTCGCGGTCAGCCTGGCGATTGCCGCCGTGCCCGAAGGATTGCCCGCGGTCGTCACGATCTGTCTGGCCCTGGGGATGCAGCGGATGGTGGCGCGGCACGCGCTCTTGCGCCGGCTCCCGGCGGTCGAGGCGCTCGGCTCGGCGACCGTGATCTGCTCCGACAAGACCGGCACGCTGACCCAGAACGCGATGACGGTCGTGCAGGTCTTCGCCGATGATACCTTGTTGAACATCAGCGGGGAGGGCTACACGCCGGAGGGTGAATTCCAGGAAGGCGAGGCCAAGCAGGAGCGATCGGTGGATGCCGCGGCGTTCCCCGGGATCAGCCTGCTCTTGCGCGCGGGCCTGCTGTGCAATGACGCCAAACTCGACCTGGAACGTGAGCCGGGCGTAACCGATGGCAAGGCGCAGTGGCGGATGGTGGGCGACCCAACCGAAGGCGTGCTGGTGGTGGCGGCCGGTAAGGCCGGCTATTGGCGCGAAGAGGTGGAGCGCGATCTGCCCCGCATGGCCGAAATCCCCTTCGACTCGGATCGCAAGCGCATGACGACCATCCACGATATGCGCAGCTCGCGCTACTCGGCCGAGAAAGCCCGGTGGGATCAACTGCTGGGCGGGCAAAGCCATCTGGCGATCGTCAAAGGCGCGCCCGACCTGACCCTGGGCCTGTGTACGCACATCTACCGCGACGGCAAAGTCGTGCCACTGGTTGAGGCGGACCGCCATCGTATCCTGGCGGAAAATACCGGGCTGGCCTCCAACGCCTTGCGCGTGCTGGCCGCGGCCGTGCGGCCCTTGTCAGAGGTGCCCCAAGAGGATGACCTGAACCCCGGCGTGGTCGAACACGACCTGATCTTCGTCGGGCTGTGGGGCATGATTGACCCGGCGCGGCCGGAGGTGAAGCCGGCGATCGCCCTTGCGCGCAGCGCCGGCATCCGCACCGTGATGATCACCGGGGACTACCCGAACACGGCGGAAGCCATCGCGCGGGAGATCGGCCTGCTGCGTCCCGGCGGCGCGGTGCGCACGGGGCAAGACCTCGATGCGCTGGACGACGCGGCGCTGAGCGAGGTCGCCACGAAGGTGGATGTCTACGCCCGCGTGTCGCCCCAGCACAAGGTGCGCATCGTGGACGCGCTCAAGGCGCAGGGGCACATCGTCGCGATGACCGGCGATGGCGTGAATGACGCGCCCGCGCTCAAGCGCGCGGATATCGGCGTGGCGATGGGGATCACCGGCACCGATGTCAGCAAAGAGACCGCGGCCATGGTGCTCACCGACGACAACTACGCCTCCATCGTCGCCGCGGTCGAAGAAGGCCGCGTCATCTATTCCAATATCCGCAAGTTCGTCTTCTTCCTGCTCTCGGCGAACGTGGGCGAAATCCTGATCATCCTGATCGCCACGCTGCTCGGCTGGCCGTTGCCCCTGGCCGCGATTCAACTCCTGGTGCTGAACCTGATCACCGACGGCGCGCCCGCCCTGGCGTTGGGTCTGGAGAAGGGCGAGCCGGACATCATGAAACGTGCGCCGCGCCACCCCGATGAACCGGTCATTGACCCGACGATGCGCTTGCGTATCCTGATCCAGGGCGTCGTAGACACAGTCGCGGTGCTGGCGGTTTTCCGCATCGGCCTGGCCTGGTACCCGGAGAACATCCATCACGCGCAAACAATGGCGTTCGCGGTGCTGTCCATCTCCGAGCTGCTGCGGGCCTACTCGGCGCGCTCCGAGTATCACTCGGTGTTCCGAATCGGCTTATTGACCAACAAATACATGCAGTACGCTGTGCTCAGCTCGCTGGTGATCCTGTTGGCGATCATCTACGTCCCGGTCTTGGATCCGGTCTTCAACACGGCCTTCCTGGGCGTGCGCGACTGGTTGATTATTGTGCCCTTCCTGTTCATGCCGGTCATCGCTGCAGAGGTCACCAAAATCATCACGCGCCGTAACGTGGAGACGCGCCGCCCCGCGGCCGCGTGACCGGGGCACACGCGAAGCGCGAGAAATTACGACGGGAGGATTGTTATGGCTGAAATTCAGGTTCAACGCGGACGCTTTTTCGAGGAATTCGCGGTCGGTGACAGCGTGACGACGGCCGGTCGCACGATCACCGAGGCGGATGTGGTGGGCTTTGCGGCGTTGAGCGGCGA
>CAZYHE010000554.1:0-3623 GCA_964647225.1 uncultured Anaerolineales bacterium | reverse complement strand
CCACGCGGAGAGCCTGGCCGAGGCTGCCATCCGGTTCGCCCTCAGCAAGCCGGAGATTTCGACCGTGTTGGTCGGCATTTCGGACGGGGAACAGCTCGAGCAGGCGGCGCGCTTCGCCGCGCGCGGGCCGCTGGGGGCTGCGGCGCTGGCCCGCATCCGCGAGATTTGGGCAGGGCGGGTATAGGCGCGCGGCGCGAAGTGTGGCGATGAATCGGTGGACTACCTGGCTGTTCGTCGCGGTGACGGTCGCGCTGCGACTGGTCGCGCCGGGCGCTGTGCCGCGACGCTGATTCGCCGGCCGGGCGCTCACGCCGAAGTGCGAATTCCGATTAGCGTATCCGCACTCAGCCGGCGAAGGATTTCTTTGAAGGACGCGGTGACCCCGTGCTCCGGCTTGATGACCACCAGGGGCAGACCCTGGACGACCGCAATCGGGGCCAGCTCGCCGGCAAAAGGTACGATCCCCACGATCTCGCTGCCCAATTGCTGGTTGATGTCCCGCAGGCTGCTGCTGCCGGGCACCCCCGAGCGGTTGACCAGGACAATCCCCACCAGCGCGCCCAGGATGTCCCACGACTTCAGCAGATCGAGCTGGGCCTTTGCACATTGCAGGGCGCTCGGTTCAGGCTCGATGGCGACGATCATCAGATCACAAGCCTGCGCCGCCGCCCGGTTGGCGCTGCTTGCGCCGTAGGGCAGATCCAGCAGGAGATAATCCGTCATCTGGCCCAGCTTTTCGATGATTGGTGTTATATGCTCGGCATCGAGATCGCCAAACTCGTCAACTTGCTGCGGCCCATACAGCACCCGCAGCCCGGTGAAAGTCGGGTAGAGCCGCGCGCCGATGGTTTTGGCGTCAAGATGCTCCAGGTCACGTTTGAGCAGGTGGCGCAAATTCTCGCCGCCGCGCCACTTGAGCTGCGCGGCGAACGTGCCCTGGTTCGGCTGCAGCTCGACGGCGATCGCCGGCTTTTTCTGCTGCGCCAACAGCGTCGCCAGGTTAAGAACCAACGTGGAAACCCCCGCGCCGCCCTTCGCGCCGACAAAACCCCAGATTTTGCCGCGTTCCTGGGCGCGGACGGGCGACTGGGCACGTTGCGTGCGATTCATCAGCGCCACCACACGCGCCAACAACTCATCGGAGTTGACCGGTTTGACCAGGTAGTCATCCGCGCCGGCATGCAGGCCGGTGACACGATCCGGGACTTCACCTTTCGCGCTGATAATGATGATCGGCAAGTGGGCCGTCTCGGGGATGTCGCGCAGCCGCCAGCACACCTCCAGGCCGCTGATCTCAGGCATCATCACATCCAGAATCACCAGATGCGGGCGTTCGCTCTGCGCCTTGCTCAACGCCTCGGTCCCATTCATGGCGGTGATGACCTGGTATCCGGCCGCATGCAACACGAATTTCATCAGACGAAGCACGTCGAGGTCATCGTCAACGACTAGGATCTTGTACTGTGGCTTCTCCACAGCCTGCAAGGGATCGAACATATGGCCCTCCGAAGTGAAACTGGGCGATTTCATCATGTGCCAGCCAATAGCATACCACAAAGAGCGTGAAGAGATCGTGAAATGTGCGCCCTTTTTGGGGTTGTTTTGCTCGAAAATGGAGGAGACCGAACTTCGGTTGGCGTTTTTGCCGAAATGCGGTAGACTACAGCGAGTTATCAGTTATCAGTTATCAGTTGCAGGCTGGCGGCTGGCGGCGCGTACCCGCGACTCGCAACGATAGGAGGATGCACAGATATGGGTTATGGAAGCACAGGCAAGCTCTTGCGGGTTGATTTGACCCGCGGGGCGGTCAGCATCGAGGAATTTGATGAGGCGTTCTATCGCCTTTACCCCGGCGGCAAGGCGCTGGCAGCCTATCTGCTGCTGCGCGAGATCGCGCCCGGCGTTGATCCGCTTGGCCCCGACAATGTGCTGGCCTTGATCAACGGCATGATCACCGGCGCGCCGATCTCCACCGCGACCCGCTTCACCGCGGCCGCCCGCTCGCCCCTCACCGGCGCGTATGGCGAGTCGGAGGCGGGCGGCTTCTGGGGGCCGGAACTGAAGCTGGCCGGCTGGGAGGGGATGGTCATCACTGGCCGCGCCGCGCACCCGGTTTATATTGCCATCAAGAATGATCAGGTCGAGATCCGCGATGCGCGGCATCTGTGGGGCCAAGAGCCGGAGCAGGTGCAGACGGCGATCCGCGAGGAGCTGGGCGACCGGCTGACGCGCGTGCTCCAGATCGGCATCGGCGGCGAGAACAAGGTGCGTTACGCGGCGCTCATCAACGATCTGCGCCACTTCAACGGCCGCTCCGGCATGGGCGCGGTGATGGGATCGAAGAACCTGAAGGGCATCGCGGTGCGCGGCACGGGCAAGTACAGCGACCTGGCGCACGATCCCCAGGCCGTCGGGGAGATTGGCCGGCGCATCGCCAAGCGCGTGAAGGAGCATCCGCAAAGCTGGGACTTGCAGGAGAAGGGCACCCCCGGCCTGGTGAGCGGACTGAACGCCGGCGGTATCCTCCCCACCCGCAACTTCCACGAGGGCGCGTTCGAAGGGGTGGACAAGATCAAGTGGGAGGTGTACGAGAAGGAGCTGCTGTCGGCGCGGCGCAGTTGCTACGCGTGCGCTGTCCGCTGCAAGCGCGAAGTCAAGGTGAACGACCGCTACCAGGTGAGCGATGCGTATGGCGGCCCGGAATACGAGACGATCGGCGGCTTCGGCTCCAACTGCGGCATTGACGACCTGCAGGCCATCGCGAAGGCCAACGAGTTGTGCGGCCGATACACGCTGGATTCCATCTCGACCAGCTCCGTCGTTGCGTTCGCCATGGAGTGCTTCGAGCACGGCCTCATCACCGCGGCGCAGACCGGCGGCGCAGAGTGGCGCTTCGGCAACGCGGCGGCCATGTTCCAGATCGTGGATTGGATCGCCCACCGCCAGGGGATCGGCGACCTGCTGGCCGAAGGCACGCGGCGCGCCGCCGAGGTCATCGGCGGGGATGCGCGTTTCTTCGCCATGCACGTCAAGGGGCAGGAACTGCCCATGCATGATCCGCGCGGCAAGGTGGGGGTGGGGCTGGGCTATGCCATCAACGAGGGCGGCGCCGATCACCTGACCGCCTTCCACGATCCGATGTACGCCAACCCGAACTCGATCACCTTCAAGGCCGCGGCCGAACTGGGCGTCACCGACCCGCTGCCCCCGCGCGAGCTTAGCCCGCGCAAGGCGGAGGCGTATGCGCGGCTGGAGAATTGGAGCAGCTTCGGCAAGGTGATCGGCTTCTGCTACTTCGGCCCGGCCCCGCGCTCGCTGATCCAGGTGGGAGAAGTGGTGGAGGCGGTGCAGGCGGCGTCGGGCTGGGATTTCGACAAGAACGAGCTGCTGCGCATCGGCGAGCGGGCGACCAACCTGGCGCGCGTCTTCAACGCCCGCGAAGGATTTTCCCGTCGAGACGATACCCTGCCAGACCGGCTGTTCGGCCCGCTGGAGAACGGCGCATTGCAAGGGGTTGGCTTGTCGCGGGATGAGTTTGCGACCGCCATGACCGCCCTGTATCAGGTCAAAGGCTGGGATCCCGTGACCGCCATGCCGACGCCAGCCCGCCTCGAAGCGCTGGG
>CAZYHE010000553.1:0-3629 GCA_964647225.1 uncultured Anaerolineales bacterium | reverse complement strand
GAGTATCAGTGCCGATGCCAATTCGATTCTGTATCCTCCAGTTCGTCGCATCCCAAGTGGACTGCCCGGATGCCAAGATGGTGGATGCCAGCATCGCACCGACTACCCAGAGCAAACTCGAAGTGAGGCGTCTCTTGGTGAACATGTGCGTTTCTCCTTTTGTCTGATGTTTCCCTTTGAAATCAGTGCGGTCTCAACAGGGTAAACGAAACGGGAAAGCCCAGTCGCTCTACCGCTTCCAGAATAGACGAACATGGGTGTCCCGCAGTAGTCGCACTAAAGCGTCTCGCGCAGCAAACAAGATGCTTCGGCCCAAACGACGGGCCTCAGCATGACAAGTACGGTTGTAGTACTAGCATCCGGTCGGATACCATAGTGCGAAGCAGCAACTTAGCGTACCTTTGCTGGCGGGCTACCCCGAAGAAAGTGCATCATGGTGCCTCGCGCTATGATGCTCTCACACGCTTCCAAACTCTCAGCATCCAGCGTCTTCAGCGCCGCCAGCTCGCCCTCGGTCAGTTCATACCCGGCCAACGTCGCATCCGGGTCGGCGAAGAGCGCCAGACAGAATCTGGCGCCAATCACCGCCCGACCGATGACCGCTTCCAACGCCTCGCGGGACATGGAGCGCTCCTTTGCAGGTCAGACTGTCTCACCTGTGCGGTATCATCGCGCCGGCGCGGCCCCTTGTCTGTGTCGGAGTTCACGACCGGGGAGTGCGGAAATTCACAGTTTGGGGAAGGGGGCTAACGCGTGGCGCGTTCGCGGAGTTGTTTGATATCCGCGATTCGGATCGCCTGCCCCTCGATCGTGATCCACCCGCGCTCCCGGAACACGCCGATGGCCCGATTGACCATCTCGCGCGTCGCGCCGACCCAGGTCGCCAGTTCGGTTTGCGTCAGGCGCAGGTCAATCTCGACCGTGCCGTCGTCCAGCCGTGTGCCGTGCCGCTCGGCCAGATCGAGCAGCGCGGCCGCCAGCCGGCCGGGCACGTCCAGGAACGCCAGGCACTCGGCGTAGGCGGTGAGGTGGCGCAGGCGGTCGGCCAGCAGCTCCAGGACGCGCTGCGCCAGCAGGGGGTGCTCGCAGAGGCAGCCGAGGAAGTCGTCGCGGTGGAGGATGTAGGTGACAGTCTGCTCCAGCGCCAGCGCGCCGGCCGAGCGCGGCTTGCCGTCGAGCAGCGACAGCTCGCCGAAGCACTCCCCCGGCCCGTGGATGTTGAGGGTCATCTCCTGGCCGGTCTCGCTCAGCACGAAGATGCGGATCAGGCCCGTCTCGATCAGGTAGAGGGTCTGGCCGGGGCTGTCTTTGTGAAACAGGATCATCCCCTTGCCGAAGGTGCGCTTGCCCAGCCGGCCGGCGAGCGTGTGTAGCTCATCTTCGGGCAGGCCGGCGAAGAGCGGGGCTTTGCGGAGCAGGTCGAGACCGGGCATGGAAGCCTCCGATTGTGGGTCTATCCCAAATTTTGCTCGGGCCGATCCCGAGCCGGGCACGGTCGGAGACCGGCCCGAGCTTGATTGACCTTGTCACCCCATCACCTTGTCACCCCATCACCCCGTCACCTAATGCGACGCGATGACCACATCTTTCCAAAAACTCATCGGCAGCGGCGAGACCGGATAACGTTTGACCCACGGCTGCAAGAGGAGATGTGTCCGGGCGTACAGGTGCGGCCAGACGTAGGCCTCGCGCACCAGGATCGCATCGGCCTGGCGGTAGAGCGCCAGGCGCGCCGCGTGATCCTGCAGGCCGCGGGCTTCGGCCACCAGCCGGTCGTATTCGGCGTGCCGCCGGCCCACCATCCGCCACACCCGTTCGCCCATCACGCGCAAGAGGCTGTCGGGGTCGGGGTAGCGCACCGCGACCCCCAGCCACATCAGGTTTGCCGGCGGGGTCGTGGCCGTGCGGAGGATGCGGTCGTGCTCGGTTGGCCCCGGACTCCGCCGCTCGACGGTGATGCCCAAGTTGTCGCGCAGTTGCCCGCGAAAGAGGACGCTGTAGTAGTGCGCGGCCGGTGAATCTTCGCCCAGGATGCGCGTGTGCGGGAGATCGGCGCCGTCGCGATAGCCGGCCGCGGCCAATAATCGCCGCGCCTCGGCCAGGTCGAACGCCGGGGCCAGGCCGGGCGAATGGCCGGGCATACCGGGCGGCACCCAACCGCCGGTCCCCGGGCTGATCCGCCCTTCGTTGACGCGCCAGATGAGGTCGCAAACGTCTACCCCGCACTGGATCGCCCGGCGCACGCGCAGGTCGTCGAAGGGCGGCTGCGTCACGTTGAAGATCCATGCCCCGACGGTCAGGGTCGGCGCGACCAGGTATTCGCCCATGTGCCAACTGCGCACCGCGGCGTGGGCTTCCGGCGGGAAGTTCCAGATGCCGCAGATATCATAGCCGCCGCTCCGAAACATCTCGATCATCGCTTCCCATTCGTTGGCCGCGAAGCGCTGGTTGATTTCGACGCGCCCGACGTTGCCGGTGAACCGGCCGGTGTAGGCCGGGTTGCGGGTCAACACCAGCGCCTCGCCCGGCCGGATCGCTTCGACCACGAACGGCCCGTTGCTCACCCAGCGCGCACACGTGCCAGGCGCGTCCGGCAGGTGGCTGGGCGCAGGCGTGGCGACCGGCAGCGCCATGATGTGCAGGAAATAGGCGGCCGGCCGGTCCAGTTCGACCACCAGGGTGTGCGGCCCGACCGGCCGGATGCCCAGGTCGTCCAGATTCGTTAGTTCGCCGCGGTGATAGGCCCGCGCACCGCGGATATCGTCGAGGAGCAACGCGGTTTCGTCGGGCATGGCGGGATCGAGCGTGCGCCGCCAACCTTCCCGGAAGTCAGCCGCGACCACCGGCGCGCCGTCGCTCCAAAAGGCATCGGGGCGCAGGTGAAAGGTGTAGGTTCGTCCGTCGGGCGAGATGTCCCACCCTTCGGCCACGGCCGGCACGACCTCCAGCGCCGGGGTTTCTTCGACCAGGCCGGAGAATAACTGGAGTTGGATCGGCGCGGCGCGGGTCTGCAGCGCCTCGACGGTCGCCGACGGATACCACCCAAGTCGCAACGTCTGGGGCGGGACTCCCTCAGGCAGGCCCGCGGCCGCCGGCAGCCGGGCCATCGCCGCCCGCCAGAGCGCGAAGCCTTCGTTGGACGCCGCCTCGGCGCGGCGGTAGTCGAACGCCGCGCTGTGCGCCAGTCCCAGGCGCATCAAGGTGCGCGCCCGGCCTTCATCGTCGCCGGCCGCGCGTTGCCACGCCAGCGCCCGCTGATAGAAGTCCACTGCCTCCCGATGGGCATAAGCCAGCCGGGCTTGATCGCCGGCGCGCAAGAGCCATTCGACCGCCTTGGCCGGCGCGTCGGCGCGCTCCCAGTGGTAGGCCAGCAGGCCGGGCTGCGGGTCGCCGAGCGTCGCCGGCTGGCGCTCCAACGCTTCGGCTACGGCCCGGTGCGCGGCCCGGCGTTCCGATTTCAGCAGGCCACCATACGCGGCCTCGCGCGTCAGCTCGTGCTTGAAGCTGAACTCGCGTTCCGGCGCCTGGTCGCGCGGCCGGATCAGCTCTTGCCCCTGCAAGGCCAGCAGATGCGCGTCCAACTCGGCGCCATCGCCGGAGATTTCCGCCAGCAACCGGGTGGGGAAGAT
>CAZYHE010000552.1:0-3637 GCA_964647225.1 uncultured Anaerolineales bacterium | reverse complement strand
AGCGCGGCGAGGGCGATGCACGCGCGGCGGCAATCACCGCCCAGGCCTTCAGTCAGGACGCCGAGTTCTACGCCCTGGTGCGCCGGCTGCAAGTATACGAGACGATCCTGGGCGCGGGGTCGAAGATCATACTGCCGCCGCAGTCGGATCTGCTGCGCTACCTGGAATCGCCGCAGCTTGTGCCAGCGGCGAACCCCCGGTAGCTGCCGGCCCTGGATGCCCGACAGGGTGACACGGTGGCACGGTGACTACGGCTCTGGCCGGTCTCCGACCGAGCCAGGCCCGTGAAGCTCCCCCAAGGGGAAACGGCTTGCCACACTGGGGAAGAAGCATTTCCCCGCTGGGGCAGGCCGTTTCCCCGCTGGGGCAGTTGCGCAACGAATTCGTTGCCAACGCGGAGGCTTATTACCAGTCGCACGGCCAATGTCATTAAGTTAGCGCAGCGGTTTGTAGGTCAGGGCGAAACGTTTGCGCTTGGCGGTTTTGTTCCGGGGATAGAAATAGGATTGGACGCGTCGAGCGCACCGAGAGCCGCCAGTTGAATTCTGAATCCATCGAACAAGATCCAAATCTGTTGGCCGAAAGGACTATCCTATCCCCAACGCCTTCATCGCGGCTGTCATCGGATCACCGTAGAAAATGGGATCCACATGCTCCACGATGTCGGCCGACACGTCGAAGAAGCTGCGCTTGTTCTCGATGGGTACCAGCGCGCGGCGGGCGCCGTTGTCCATGCCGACCTGGAGCGGCTCGGCGAGGGAACGAACGGCCTTGATGTTACCCTGGATGCTCAGGTCGCCCAGGATCACGAGCGCCGGCTGGGCTGACTGCTTCTTGAGCGCCGATTGGATGGCGACAACCACAGCGCTCCCCACTTCGCACGAGACGTGATTGGCCAATAGATCAATCGCCTCGATGTGGAAGTCGGTCGTATCGAAGGCCTGGGCGATGCCCATCTGCGTCTTGTGGCCCTGGATGTAGGCGAAGGCGCGCGTGATGGACTCGCGCATCGCAGCATCCAGGCTGCCGCTGACGCGCAGCCGGCCGCTGCCTGTGGAGCAGCCGACCTCCAGCCGATAAAGCCCCACCTTGCCCTGGTCATCTACCGACGCCGTGTAGACGGAGCCGGGCGCCAGGGGGTCAGTCGAAATCAGGTTCCGGCCACCTTCCTCCGGGACGCCGACGAAACGCTCAGCACGGGTTTCGTTGTCAATGTACGAGAAGGAGGTCTGGTAGAACTCGAACGCGCCCATCTTCTTGAGCTGCTCTTTGACGCGGCGCCGGCCTTCAACCGCCATCTCTACCAGCTCGGCCAGTTCTTCCTTCGCAAGCTCGCCGTGCGGATAGATGAGCTTCGCCAGGCCTGCCACCGTTTTGCGCACCGCCTTCACGTCGCGGGCATTGAGGTGTGACCCCAGGGAGGAGTGGCGGTCGATCACTTCCGTGAAGTTATGGCGGCGCAGCTCCCGGCACACCTCGGCCAGGTAGTCCACGATGAAGCCGTAGTGGTCGGTGAAGTACTCGATGCGCATCTTCGGGACTTCCCAGCCGGGCAGGTAGTAGTGGATGCGGTCGAGAAACGCCATGTCCTCGCGAATAACGTCCGGCATCGGAGTAAACAGATGCGATGAGCGGACCATCACTTCGACCGGTTGGTTGGTGTTGCCGAACATCGCGATGGACGCCATGCCGGAGAGCGCTTCCTTGCCCCGCGCGAAGGCCCCCGATTCGCAGTAGGTCTTCAGCGTGGTGACGACCTCTTTGGGCATCTTCTGCAGGTCGGCTACTTCGTCGAAGGCGATCGCATCCCAAAGACCCACCAGGCCGATCTTGCCGGCGCTGACGTTATAGAAAAGATTGGCGACGGTGGTCGGCCCGGTGAGCAGGATGACGTAAGGCGACAACTCCTGATAGGCATACGATTTACCGGTCCCGCGCGGCCCCAACTCGACGAAGTTGTAGTTCGCCTCGCAGAGCGGAATCAGGCGGCTCAGGAACAGCAGCTTGAGTCGCCGGTCGAAGTGCGCCGGCTCCAGGCCGATGCTGCGTACCATGAGATCCAGCCATTCGTCGGTGGTGAACTGCCGGCGTCCCGCGCGGTATTCGGCCAGATCGAAGGTGGCGAGTTGAATGGGCTGCAATTCCTCGATCCAGAACGGGCTGCGCTTGCCGGTGGCGGTCTCGTCGTACTCGTGCCGAAGGTCCACCTGGGCCCAGATCCCGCCCATCAGCAGCCGGTCGTAGGTGCGGATGTAGCCCTCCGGGATGTGGACGTACCGGTTGCCGAAATCCACCAGCTCGGCCCAATACTTGTCGTCTTCCGAAAGGTAACGAACCTTGACCTTATCAATGAAGGTATGCCGGCCGCGCTCGCGCACGGTGGACTGCGCCTTGTTGGCCTCGTCGGGCCGGACGAAGTTGTCGGCCAGGGTGGTGTTGACCAGCCGCATGCCGGCCTCGATGGCGACCGGATCGTCCGTGGCGCAGTACTTGCCCAGCAGGTATTCCAGCACGAACACCGGCACGTTGGCGCCGACCTTGACCTTGCGCACCAGGTCTTTGCGCACGACCTTGCCGGCAAAGACGGCAGCGGCCTTCTGATCGAGTCCAGGCATATGTGTTTCCTCGTTAAATCGAGATGGCGACGCCGATGTCGAAATGGGCGAATTGTGCTCCGGCGCCAGCGTCCAATAGATGCACCGTCACGATTTTCTGCGTCGCCTCGCCGCTGATCATCACAGTGACAGTATTGTCCTCAAGCTTCTGTGGATCGTCCGCCAACAGCCGAAGCTGCACATCCCCCGTGGCGTCCTGGAACCCGTAGGACGCGCTGACCGGCGCCGAGATCGGCTTGTCCCCGGCGCGTACTTCGACCCGAACCCTGGGCGGCGTCAGATCGAAAAGCCCGGCGGCTGCGCCCTTGATGAGCACCGAGAAGAACCGCGTGCTGATTTTCGCGCTGCCAGGCGTGAGCGTCCAGTTGATCGCAGCCGCAGGGCCAGCTTTCTTCGCGTGCTTGGGCGCCAGGGTCAGCACCGGCACGACCAACTCCTGGGGCGATAGCCCGCCATGGAAGTAGGCGCTGGCCCCGCCCTTGACCTTGAAACAGGCGAAGTTCCACGGCACGGCGATCTCCAGCCCGCCGCCGAGGCCGAAATCGGCCAGGGCCGCGCGCAGATAGGCGGGATCAGCGCTGCCGCCGTGCCCCACCCAGACGCGGCGGTGCAGATCAGCCGTTTCACCGCCCGGCGGATCAATCTTCATCTCGCCGCCAAGTTCGTCGCCGAACAGGTAGCCGTGATCGGCGGTGATGACGATGGTCTTGGCCCCCAGGTCAGTCAGCACGCGGAACGCCCGGCGCAGTTCGTGCAGCACGTCATCCATGGTGCGCCGCGCCAGCGGGATGTTGTCGCCTTCGGCCAGCGCGTCGATCTCCTGGCTGGTGACAACCACGAGTCCGGCGTCACGGATGGCGTCGCGCACTTTCTTTTTGGGGCTGGGCAACAGATCATCCAGCTTGGCGTCGGCCACCGATACGCCGGCACTGGCCTTGAGATACGCGATGCGATCTTTGCGATCTTTGATGGTCACGTCACCGATACGCAACGCCAGTTTTCCCTCACCGGCGGGGACGATT
>CAZYHE010000551.1:0-3637 GCA_964647225.1 uncultured Anaerolineales bacterium | reverse complement strand
TTCGGCGCGGCCTGGGAGCCGGCGGTCTGGCTGGTGCGCGCCGTAGACAACGGCGTCGGCGAGCGCGCGGCCCGCGGCGCACCGCGGATCGAGCCGGGCGGCGCCGCGCATTGGGATTTCAACGATGTGGATGTCAGCCCCGCGCGCAATCCCACCAGCAAAGTGCATTTTTGGATCGAAGTGGATGGGACGCGCACTTACTCCAATTTCTGGACACACGGCCTCGACGCACGCACGTATCTGCCCAACCCAGAACCCCCACTGGGCAATTGTTCATAAGGAGGAAGTTATCATGACCCGTATCATTGCTGATACCCTGTGCGGCCTGTCGTTGGAGACGGCCCAACGCCTGGGCATCCCCATGATCCCCCAGGTGATCAACTTCGGCGCGGAATCGTACCGCGAAGGCGTTGACATGGATCATGCTACGTTCATGGCGCGCCTGCGCACCGGGAAGGAGCTGCCCAAGACCTCGGCCCCCTACCCCGGCGACTTCCTGAAGGTGTTCGAGGAGCTGGTCCCGACCGGCGAGAGCCTCGTCTGCCTGCATCCCTCGGCCGAGGTGAGCGGAACCGTCCGCTCGGCCCTCACGGCCCAGGAAGCGTTCCCGCAAGCGGATATCCGCATCATTGACACGCGCACCATCGCCGGCCCGCTGGCGAGCATCGTCCTGGCCGCCGACCGCCTGGCCAAGTCGGGCGCGACGGCCGATCAGGTCGTGGCGGCGGTACATGCCATGATGCCGCTGGCGCGCATCTATTTCCTGGTGGACACCCTGGAGTTCCTCCGCCGCGGCGGGCGTATCGGCGGGGCCGCGGCGCTGGTGGGCAGTGTGCTGCAGATCAAGCCGATCCTGACCTTTGCCGGCGGGAAGGTCGAGCCGTTCGAGAAGGAACGCACCAAGAAGCGCGCGCTGGCGCGTGTGCTGGAACTGGTGCGCTCCGAGGCCGCGAGCGGCGCAGAGGCCGCGATTTCCGTCATGCACTCGGCCGCGCCCGATGAGGCCGCCGCGCTCGCCGCCACGTTGATGACAGATCTCGGGCTGGAGGACGTCCTCGTCATGGACCTGGTGCCGGCGATCGTCACCCACGCCGGGCCGGGCACGCTGGCGATCGGCTTCTTCACGCCGGCCGGAAAATAGTGAGGCAGACATGGCGCTCAAAATCATCACCGTCAACACCGCCGCCCGCCGTGATGTCAACCGTTTCATTGATCTGCCCTTTCGGCTCTACCGCGATTGCGCGGCCTGGGTGCCGCCGCTGGTAGACGATGTCCGGCTGATGCTGGATCGGCGCAAGTATCCGTTCTACGAACACTCGGATGCTGCGTTCTTCCTCGCCGAACGCGATGACCGCGTCGTGGGGCGCATCGCCGTGCTCGACAACCGGCACTACAACACGCATTGGAAAAGCCACACGGCGTTCTTCTATCTCTTCGACGCCGAAGACGATGTGGCCGCGGCCCAGGCGCTCTTCGCCGCGGCCGAGAGTTGGGCCGCGGCGCGCGGACTCACGAAAGTGATCGGCGCGAAAGGCTTCCTGCAGGGCGATGGGCTGGGCATCCTGGTGGATGGCTTCGAGCATCACCCGGCGGTCGGCATCCCCTACAACCACCCCTACTATGGCAAGCTGATCGAAGCGGCCGGCTACACCCGCCAGCGCGACTTCTACTCGGCCTATCTGCCGGGCGCCGCCGCCCTGCCGGAACGGGTGCAGCGGATCGCCGAGAAGATGATGGCGCACCGCGGATTCTCGATCAAGACCTTCGCCGACAAGCGCGAGCTGACCGCGTGGATCCCCCGGATCGTCCGGCTCTACAATGACGCGTTCATCGAGAATTGGGAGTTCAACCCCATCACCGAAGCGGAGGCGCGGGTGATCGGCGAACGGCTGCTGGCGATTGCCGATCCCAAGCTGATCAAGCTGGTGATGAAGGGGGATGACATTGCTGGATTCCTGTTCGGCTTCCCGGACATCTCCGACGGCATCCGCCGCGCCAGGGGCCGCATCTGGCCCTTCGGCTGGTTCTGGCTGCTGCGTGATTTCCGCCGCACGCGCTGGCTCAACCTGAACGGCGCGGGCATCCTGGCGCCCTACCGCGGGCTGGGGGTCAACGCGATCCTCTACGCGGAGATGGGCAAGACGATCCAGTCCGGCCACTTCGCGCACGCCGACATCGTGCAGATCGAGGAGCACGTGCTGACCCTGGCCGACACGCGCACGATGGGCGGCCAGATCTACAAGACCCATCGGATCTACGAGAAAACCTTGAGCTGAGCGCAGGAAGACCGAAACAGATTTGGTTTGGAGGCTTCAGCCGGTCACTCCCGCCATTCACGAAACCGGCTAAAGCCTCCAAACCAGACCCAAAGAGAAAACTACTTCCCCCGCGACCCACGATCCCAATCTAAAGGGCCGTGGCGACACATGATGTGTCGCCACGGCCCTTTTCGTTTGCCCTGGGAATAACCGCAAAATGCAGCGCGCATTAGCAGTATCCCCGCGCCGCCCGCACAAATGAAAGACGGGGCCTACCCCTCTCCCTCCTCCTTCTGGAACCACCAAGCCATCCCAGAGGAGGACGACCATGAAGAACCCACTCTCCCGCGCGCTGATTACCCTGGCCATCGCGATCCTGTTGACCGTCGCCGCGCCGCACAGCGCCCAGGCGGCCAAAGCCCGGACCTCGCCCCTGACGGGCATCAGCCTGCTTTCCGATCCCTCGGACGTGCCCTGGGGCGGCTGAAACTGTAACGCAAGATGGCATCTTGCGTTACACCACGGAGGCCGGCAGCGCCCATTCCGCCTGGCGCTCCAGTGCCGCGGCCGCGGCCCGCTGCGCGGCCTCCTGCTTGCCGTGTCCCTCGCCCACCCCGCATACCGTCTCGCCGAGGGACACCTCCACGGTGAAGGTGCGGTCATGGTCGGGGCCTTCGGCCTTCACCGTGCGATAGCGGGGCGTCAAGCCGAGGCGGCCCTGCGCCAACTCCTGCAGCCGGCTCTTGGGATCTTTGTCCACGACCTCGGCGTGCGCCGCGGCCATCTCGATCTCGACCATCGGCATCACGAACCGGGCCACGGCTGCCAGGCCCTGATCGAGGTAGAGCGCGCCCACCAGCGCCTCGAATGCGGCGCACAACGTCGCCGGCCGGCCGCGGCCGCCCGTCTCCGCCTCGCCGTGGCCCATCAGCAGCGCCTCGCCGATGCCGAGCTGTCTGGCGAAGCGCGCCAGCGTGTCGCGCCGCACCAACGCCGCGCGCAGCCCGGTCAGCTCCCCTTCGCGCGCCTGGGGGAAGCGCAGATAGAATGACTCGGCGAGCATGAAGTCGAGCACGGCGTCGCCCAGGTATTCCAGCCGCTCATTGTCATCCCAATCCACTTCGGCGTGTTCGTTCAGATACGAACGGTGGGTCAAAGCCACGCGCAGCAAGTCCAAGTCGTCGAACGCCAGCCCATGCCGTTCCGAAAAGTCCCGAATGATCTCTCTTTCATCCACCGCTGCCTGCTCCCAACTCAATTGGTAGGGGCGTGGCCTTGCGCCTGCCCCGCGGGCGACCGCGCGGATGAGCCCCTACCTTGTTCATGAAAAGATAGCCGAGTATAACATACCGCGGCAGCTTTGTCATTCAATCCCTCTC
>CAZYHE010000550.1:0-3643 GCA_964647225.1 uncultured Anaerolineales bacterium | reverse complement strand
AATGATAGCGCAGTTCGTCCAGTAGAAGAAGATACGCCCTTCATCGGCCGCGTGATCCGCCGGTGGCGTCCCCGCGAGGGCTGGTTGATCGCGATCCTGGCATGGGTCGGCGTCATCTCGCTCCCGGCCGCGGCCGTCGAAGGGCGGCTGCTGGCCGGCATCGAAGTGACCTTCCTGCTGAGCACGCTGGGGCTGCTCCTTGGCTGGTGGGGCGGCCATCGGCGGTGGCGGGGCCTGTTCTTTGCGCCGGCGGGGCTGCTGACGGGGGGCGTCGCGACCCTCATCTGGGGGGTGTACGTTGTCACGCCCCTGCCGCTGATCTGGCAGGGCGGTCGCCGGCTGGCCTGGCTGCTCACCTGCGATATCCGACCCGCCTGCACCCTGCCGGGGCCAGCCCTGACCGCGTTCGGGGATCAGGCCGCGCGGCTGGCCGATTTCGCCCAGCGGGTGGGTTGGTGGGTCAACGGCGTGATCACCGGCCAGGGCATCCCCGACAACCTGGTGGTGGTCGGCTTCGCCGCGCTGATCGCGTTCGGTCTGGCGGCCTGGGCCGGTTGGTGGCTGGCACGCGGCGGCCGGGTCTTCCTGGCCCTCTTTCCCACCGGCTTCCTCCTGCCGCAACAGGTCTACAACGCCGACACCGGGCAGGCGTGGCTGCTGGTCTTCCTCTTTGCGCTGACCCTCCTGCTCGTCATCGCGGGCCTGCACCGCTTGGAGCGGGAGTGGGACGCGACCGGCGTGGACTATTCGGGCGAGTTGAAACTGGATGCCGCGTTGATCGCGCTCGGGTTGGCGTCGGTGGTGCTGCTCCTCTCTCCGCTGCTGCCCAGCCTCTCGCCCAAAGCGATCTCCGAGGCGTTCTGGCGCACCTTCGAGGAACCCTATCGCCGCGTCGAAGAACAGATGGCGCAGAGCTTCCCTGGGGTCGAGAGCCGGCGCTCGCTCGTGCCCCCGCTGGGCGTGGCTGCGGGCGGTCTCCCGCGCGCCCATCTGCTGGGCGGCCGCCCTGAATTGAGCCGGGAGATCGCGCTGCGGGTGCAAGTGCGGGGCGCGCGGCCGGGCGAAGGGCTTTATTGGCGCGGTCAGACCTTCGCCACCTACACCGGCCGCGGTTGGGGCGAATTCGCCAGCGCGCCGGATCGCGGGCCGACACGGCTCGACCTGGGGCCGGGCCAACCGTGGACGAGCTTCCAGCCGCCGCTGCGCCGCACCATCCTCGCCGCCGTGCAGGTGGAGGAAGCCACGCGGGCCGTGCTCTACGCCGCGGGCGAACCGGTCTCGGTGGATCGGCCCTACCAGGCGGCCCTGCGCGCGCCGGGCGAGCTGATCGCGCTCTCGGCCCCCGGCGGCCCCGACCGCTACGCGGTGCTCGGCGCGGTCGCCGATCCCAGCCCGGCCGCCCTGGCCGCGGCCGATCGCCAATACGAAGCGGAGATCATCGCGGCCTATTTGCAACTCCCCGAGGGTCTGCCGCCCAGCCTGGCCGAGTACGCGGCCGAGCTGACCGCAAATGCCCGAACCCCCTACGACAAGGCGTTGGCGATCGAGTCGGCCCTGCGCCGGCTGCCCTACACACTCGACGTGCCCACGCCGCCGAAAGAGCGTGAGCTGGTCTCCTGGTTCCTGTTCGACCTGCGCCAGGGCTACTGCGACTACTTCGCGACCGCGATGGTCGTGCTGGCCCGGCTGAGCGGCGTGCCCGCCCGCCTGGCGGTCGGTTACGGGCCAGGCCTGTACGATGCGCAGACCGACCGCTATATCGTCACCGAGATGGATGCGCACTCGTGGCCAGAGGTCTATTTCCCCGGCCTGGGCTGGATCCCCTTCGAGCCGACGCCGGCCCGGCTCATCCCGGAGCGCACCTCGGCGGCGGAGCTGCCCTTTGGGCTGGCCGATCCAGATTTCGGGTGGACGGAGCTGGATGCCGACCTGGCGGAATTGCGCCAGCTCGGCGCGACGCAGGCCAGCGCGGCCGCGCGCGATCTGTGGAGCCGGCGGGCGGTCGGGCTGTTCGGCCTGCTGCTGGCCTTCGGGCAGGCGTTGGCGTGGCGGCGGATCGGCGGCGGACGTTGGCGCGAGGGCGCTGATGAGACCTATGACCGGCTGGCGGAGTGGGGGCGGCGGCTGGGCCGGCCGGTCGCCGCGGGCGACACCCCGCGCACCTACGCCGCGGCGGTCGTCGCCGCGGCCGGCCGCATCGCGTCCGCCGACCCGCGCGGCCGCCTGGCGACGGCCGGCGCCATCATTCAGGCCGAGGTCCCGCCCCTGGCTGAAACTTTCGAGGCGGCGCTCTACGGCGGGGCCGCGGCATCTGCCGGGGAAGCGCCGGCGGCGGGCCGGCGTCACGTCGCGCTGTGGCCGGCCCTGCGGCGGTTGTGGTTAGCGAAGCGCTTCGCAGACCCTAAAGGTCTACGAGACCTTTAGGGTCTCGGGGTCTGCTGCGGCGTCAACTCACCATACTTGACCCCCAGATACGCCCGCGTCGCGTCCTCCGGGTGCGCGCCGACCGTGACCGTGATCGTGCGCGTCGCGGTCATCCGCCAGACCGTCAGCGTGACCTTGTCGCCCGGCTTGTATTGCGCGACGACATCAGCCAGGCGATGGTCGGCGTCAATCGGCGTCTTGTCCACCAGGGTGACGATATCCCCGGCCTTCAGGCCCGCTTCGTCCGCGGGCGAGCCGGCGACGACCTCCTGGATCATCGCGCCGGCCTGCGGGATGAGGCCGCCGGGGCGCATCCGCTCCGGGGTCTGCGGCGCGCGGGGCGTCGGGATGGCCGGCAGCCCCCGCTGCGGTGTGGGGATGGCGCGCGGCCTTTGCGTCGCGATTGCCCTCGGCGCGGTCGATTGTCCGATCAGGTAGCCGCCGACCCCGCCGGCCAGCCCACCCAGGCACAACCCCAGCAGCAACGCCACGATCCCGGTGATGACTGCGATCAATGTGGTGCGATTCGATTTTTCCCCTTCCATGTATCCCTCCTGATATTTCGCTGTGGTTGTCAAATAATAGCACGCGCCGCGCCAAACGGCAAAGTTGCTGATTGGCTAGAATGATTGTGTGCGAAAAGATACATTGACTTCGTAAGCTGATATTTGACAGATCGGGGTGTTCGACTCATAATGGAATCAGTTTTGCACTGCACTCGCTTTGTTTCCGCTCTGACCCACATTGAGCATTTGATGTATTGACAGCCGACCCCCGGCGGCCGGCCGCTCCAAAACAGGAGGAGGCCTATGAATTCCCGTTCTTTCCTTTCGTCTGGTCTGGTTTGGGTTTGCGTGTTGGTGTTGGCCCTGACGGCGTTTGGCGAGGTGGCCGCGCCTGCGCAAGGGGATGCCGCGGCCACATTGCTTCCGGCCGCGACTTGCACCGTGACCAACACCGCCGATAGCGGCGCCGGCTCGCTGCGCGAGTGCCTGGCGAACGCCGCCGCGGGCGATTCCATCGCCTTCAACCCGGCGGTGTTCCCATCGACCAACCCGGCTGCCATTCTCGTGAAGAGCAGCCAACTCCCTGACCTGGATGAAGGCAATGTTGCCAAGAAAGATAAATATACGGTTATACCAAGTTCCTATGTCATTATCATTCCCTATGGAGATGGCTGGGCCTATGATGACGGGTGGTACTGTGGATATTCCGGAAG
>CAZYHE010000549.1:3413-3644 GCA_964647225.1 uncultured Anaerolineales bacterium | reverse complement strand
TAAGCACCTTCCCCGAATGGGGCACCTGGCTGAACGAAGAAATCGAGCAGGCAGTCGTGGCACCCGGCACATTCGCCATATGGTGGCTGGGCTGCACCGGTATCTGGGTCAAGTCCGAGGGCAGCACGAACCTCTGCATTGACCTGTGGGTCGGCACCGGCGAGAAGTCACAGAAGAACCCATTGATGGCCGCCGGGCACCAGATGCAGCGCATGACCGGCTGCCGTAAGC
>CAZYHE010000549.1:0-3403 GCA_964647225.1 uncultured Anaerolineales bacterium | reverse complement strand
CCAGCTTAACCGCCGCAACATCCCCTGCGTGCTTGATCCCTTTGCCATCCGGCAGGTGGACGCCATCCTGGCGACGCACGATCACGGCGATCACATTGACGCCAACGTCGCGGCGGCCGTGCTGCAAAACTGCCCCGCCACGGTGCCCTTCATCGGCCCGCAGGCATGTGTTGATCTGTGGGTCAAGTGGGGCGTGCCGGCCGAACGCTGCATCGTAGTGAAACCGGGCGACGTGGTCAAGATCGGTGACATCGAAATCCTGGCGCTCGATTCGTTCGACCGCACTGAACTGGTCACCGCGTCCAAAGGCGTCACCCTGGCGGGTCAGCCGGTGTTGGAGATGGACGAGCGGGCCGTCAACTACCTGATCCAGACCCCCGGCGGCAATCTCTATCATAGCGGCGATTCGCACTACTCCAACTACTACGCCAAACACGGCAACGAGCACCGCGTGGACGTGGCGCTGGGGTCCTTCGGCGAGAATCCCCGCGGCGTCACCGACAAGATGACCTCGGTGGACCTTCTGCGCATGGCCGAGTGTCTGAACACGAAGGTCGTCATCCCGATCCACCATGATCTGTGGACCAACTTCCAGGCTGATCCGCGCGAGATCCTGGCCCTGTGGGAGCTGAAGAAGGACCGCCTGCAGTACCAGTTCAAACCCTTCATCTGGCAGGTCGGCGGCAAGTTCATCTATCCCGGCGATAAAGACCGCCTGGTCTACCAGTACGCGCGCGGCTTCGAGGATGTATTCCTGGACGAACCCGATCTGCCCTTCAAGTCCTTCCTGTGAGATCTGGTTCGGGCGCGCGGCATTCTGGTGGATACGCTGGATATCGTCCAACCAGGCGCGCGAGCTGAAGGCCCGCTTGGAGGGGAAGGAGGCGAGCGATCGCGAGCTAAAACGTATTGTCCCGGCGATGGTCCATTACGGCGGATGCATGCTCAGCCTGGATCACCGAATACCCAACGGTGTGACCATCGAGAACTATCGTCACTACATCCATCGCCTTCAGGAAATCTTCGCACGCGAAGGCGGATGAATCAGCCGCAGCCGGGCGGGCACTAATATCCGGCACATCACGCATCCTGCAATCTCAGGGAGGAAAGACATGTCACGCGCCAAGTCATCTGTAATGGTCTTCGGCCTGCTGGTCGTCGTGCTCGTGTTGACGAGCTGTGGCACCGGCGGCAACGCCCCCGCCGCGGCCCCGGCCGCTCCGGCCGCAGGCGCGACCACCGCTCCAGCCGCCGCGGCCGCGCCCAGCAGCGGGCCGTGGAAGATCGCCTTCGTCCCGACCCAGGTCGGCCAGCCGCTCACCATGGCGTGGGGCAAGGGCCTGGAATCGGTCTTCAAGCAGTTCGACAATGTCAAGTACCAGGCGTTCGACGGCCAGATGAAGGCCGAGACCCAGGTCACCATCCTGGAAGACCTGATCAACCAGGGCTACAACGTGATCGTCCTGCAGCCGGCGGATGCCGCCGCGCTCTCTGCTGTGGTGCAGAAGGCTGAGAGCAAGGGAATCCCCGTGATCACGCTCAACACCGCGGTGACGGCGAAACACACCGCCGTGGTGCAAATGGCGGATATCGAGGCCGGCTATGCGGTCGGCGCAGAGATGTGCAAGCAGTTGGGTAACAAGGGCAACGTGGCGATCATCCAGTCGCCCCCCGGCGCCCTCCTGGGCGTCAACCGGGAGAAGGGCTTCCGCAACGCCCTGGCCAAGGTTTGCCCGGACGTGAAGATCGTCGGCGCCCAAAACGGCGAGTGGAACAAGGACAAGGCGATCGCGATCATGAACGCCTTCCTGCAGGCCAACGACAAGCTGGACGGCGTCTTCGCAGTCAACGACATCATGGCCGAAGGCGCGATGGTGGCGGCTGAGTCCGCCGGGCGCCTGGCCGGCGTCAAGATCTGGGGCGCCAACGGGCAAAGCTCCACGCTGAAGCTGATCGAAGAAGGCAAGATCGCCGGCACCGCCTACAACAACTCCATTGACCAGGGCATGGTGGCCGGCAACCTGGCCATGTACCTGCTGACCGGCGGCGGCGGCCCCTCCAAGGCCCCGGCCACCGGCGTCATCAAGATCTCCCCCTTCGCCGTCACGAAGGAAACCATCGGGTTGATTCAAGCAGCAGATCGCTGGTAGTCGAACTGCGAGAAATCTGGATTCTTGCAGAATCCGGATTTCTCGGGTACAAAGCAGGGAGGTACTGACGATGTCAGTAAGTTCACTACGACGATTGATCCTGATTCTCCTGCTGTTCGTCTTGGGCGCCGTCCTCTCCATCGCGAATCCCAAGTTCCTCACGCTGGGGAATCTTATGACCCTCCTCCAGGAGGCCGCGCTGTACGGGATCATCGCCCTCGGCATGACCTTCGTGCTGATCACCGCCGAGATTGATATTTCGATCGGGGCCATCATCGCCTTCACATCGATGATCTGCGTCAACTTCCTGGTCCACACCCAAATTCCGGTCGTGCTCTTTGTGCCGATCGCGGTCGCGGTGGGCACGCTGATCGGCATGGCCAACGGCTTCTTCATCACCCGCTTCAAGCTGCCTGACTTCATCGTGACCCTGGCGACGCGCGGCATCCTCAGCGGCTTGGCGCTCGTGATCGCGGTGAAGGAGGGCGGGTTCGTGTCGAATGTCTACATCCAGAACCCGGCCTACCTGTGGTTCGGCAAAGAAATCGGGCCGACTCACATTGTGACGATCGTGTTTTTCGTGCTCGCCATTGGCGCCCATTTCCTGTTGAAGCACACGCGCTTCGGCACCAACGTCTACGCCACCGGGGCCAACATCAACGCGGCCCGGCTATCGGGTGTGAATACGGATCGGACCATCATCGGGGTCTATGCCCTGGTGGGCACGTGCGCTTCGCTCGCCGCGGTCTTCATTTCCTCGCGCATGATGACGGCCATGCCCGAACTGGGCATCGGCCAGGAGATGGATGTGATCGCCAGCGTCGTCATCGGCGGGACCGCCTTCTCCGGCGGCATCGGCGACATCCCGGGCACCGTGCTCGGCGTGCTGTTCCTGGCGCTGATCAAGAACGGCATCTTGAAGCTGGGCATCTCTCCCTTCGTGCAGCCGATCGTGATCGGCGGCCTCATCGTCGTCACGGTTATCGTGGACACCTGGTACCGCCGGTTGGCCGAGCGGATGATCAGCCAGGCGGCCCTGCGGCGGCGAGCCGCGGCCAACGCCGCGGTCGCGGCCAAGGCATAGGAGGGAGGAAAGATGGCTACCACAAACACCC
The DNA here is from genome assembly GCA_964647225.1 of uncultured Anaerolineales bacterium. Classification (GTDB taxonomy): domain Bacteria; phylum Chloroflexota; class Anaerolineae; order CG2-30-64-16; family CG2-30-64-16; genus CAZYHE01. Next base: position 138 of record CAZYHE010000549.1, on the reverse strand, counting down.
AGGCCAGTCCGATCCTGCTGGAATGCCACAACGTCACCAAGTCCTATTCGGGCGTGGTGGTGCTGAAGGATGTGGACTTCTCCCTGAAACGCGCTGAGATCCACGCCCTGGTCGGCGAAAACGGGGCCGGCAAGTCCA
>CAZYHE010000548.1:0-3655 GCA_964647225.1 uncultured Anaerolineales bacterium | reverse complement strand
GGCCCTTGATGAGGGTGAAGCTGTTGGCCGAGAACTGGACATCGGGCGTCGTGCCGGACTGCACCGTGATCGAAAGTCGCAGATCCTGCGTGCCGGTGCCTGATGTGACGCGCAACGTGTAGATCGTGGTTTGCGCGGGGCATTCCCGCCGATCCTCTTCGCCGGTCACAGCCACATCGTTCAGGTAGACCGCGGTGACGCTCTGGAGCTTCCAGTGCAGCATCGTGCATTCGCCGGGCGCCAGGCTGTATTTGTCGGCCCAGAAGACGCTGGCCCAGGCAGGCCGCGTGGGCGTCGCCGTGACGGCGGCGTCGGTCGTGGGGGTGGGGCTGGGGGTCGGGGTCGCCGGGCGTCCGCCCGGCGGCGTGCGCGGGGTGGGGGTCGCGGGGGCCGGCGCGGCGCCCGGCGTGGGTGTGCCGACGCGGGGGCTGGTTGCGACCGCGGTCGGCCCGGCCGGGGGCGGCGTCCCCGATGGCGTCGGGGTCGGGGTGCCCGGCACAGCCAGCTTGATCAGCACCTCGTTGCTGACCGCGATCACCTTGCCATCCACCGGCGCCTCCAGGATCACGCTGTAGTCGCCCAGGCCGCCCAGCGCCAGGTATTCCCCCAGCGGCAGCGTTGTGGTGATGGCGGGGGGCTGCCCCATGCTCTGCCCGTTGAACCGCACGTGCCAGCGCAGCCCGGCCGCCGGCTCCCGCGCCAGGGTCGGTCGGATCACCTCTGCGCCGACGACTCGGATCGGCAGGATTTGGGTGTACTCGATGGCCTTGCTGACGCGGCGCGTGGGTGTGGGGCTGTCTTCGACCGTCAGGACGGCATAGAGGTAACGCGTCACGCCCGGCTGGATGTCCACGGCGCCCGGCGCGAGATCGAACGGCTGCGAGAATTCGATCACCCCCTGCGCCTGGGCGGGGTCGGGCTTGAACCACAGCGCCGCCTCGCCCACCGTCTTGTCCAGGGTCTCGTTGCCGGTGATCTGTCCCATCCCACCCGACGTGTCGAGCTTCCAGGTGAGTCGCGCCGGCACAAGCTCGTTCTGGAGCAGCGGCAACGTCATGTAGCGGTATTCGCCGGACGCCACCAGCCGGCCATCCGCGGCGGCCGCCGGCAGGGCCAGCGCCAGGCTGGCGTCCGCCTGGCGCCATTGCCCCTGCACGGAAAAGATGCCGCCGGGGATGTTCGTGCCGAACTCCACGGCGTTCCCCGCAACGCGCCCCAGGACGCGCTCCCAGGCCTGGCCGTTCCAGCGATAGACCCCGATGTCGTATTGATCCAGCGTGATGGCGGCCGGCAGCGGCAGCCGGATGCGCGCGATGCCGGTCAGGCTGCCGCCATCCATGCCGATTTCGTAGGATCGGCCGATCAGGCTGCGCGGGATCGGCGCGCGCAGCGTGGTTGGCGCGACCTTCAGGCTCACGATTGACGTCTCGGACAGGGCGTTCGGGGGGATCGAAATCTCGGCGCCATCGCGCAGCGCGACCTTGCCGCCCTCCGCGTCAGGGATCGCCGTGGACGCGTTGGTTTCGGGCAGGTCTTCGAGGACGCCCGGCGTCGGCGGGGCCGCGGGGGTCACGCGCGCAAACGGCGAGCGGCCGCACGCGGCCAGGGTGAGCGCGGCCAGCAGCGCAGCGGCGATGAGCGCCGCGCGCCGGAAGCGCGCCGGGCGGTGGATGCGTCGAGAGTTCATGCGGTTTCCTTTATCATGTTACACCCCCAGTCTAAAGCGGGCGGGGAACCTTGTCAAATGTCAGCCCTTCGGATCGGCGCTTACTGCGGCCCTGTGGTATAATTCAAGCAATTCCATGAAGTTTTGGGGGCCGTATGCCGTTCTTTGAAGATTTGGTCGTGACCGAGGAAGGCGCGCCGGTCTCGGTAAGCTATATTGGCGCGACCGCGTATTACGTGATCAATGACCAGGGTTTCCGCCGCCACGTCGAGGCGCGGCCGATTGATCGCGCCGTCCTGTTGCAGTTCACCGAGCAGCTTACTGCGCACCGCGACGAGGCATCCGAGGCGATGCTGCGCATGATGGGGCAGGATGACCTGTTTGCGAAGGCCGCGGTGGATTCGGCGCTGCAAAATCTCAACGTGGAGCAGGTGCTCGATCAGACGCTGCCCGGCGACGCACGGCAATGGCTGGGGATGCTCGGCCTGCGCGTGGTGATCAACCGGCACGGCGAGTTGGTGCGGGTGGAGATGCCCGCGGCCGCGGAGGGGTTTGACGAATGAGCCAGGCGACCGCATTCTCGCAGCGCGACCCGCGCTGGGCCAACGAGGTGTTGGGCAGTTCCGGGTTGACGATCGGCAAGGCTGGCTGTCTGCTGACCAGCATCTCCAGCATGGTGGCCGATTGGGGCGTGCCGACCGATCCGGCCCGCCTCAACGATTGGCTGCGCGCCAACAGCGGCTATGTGAACGGCAACCTGCTCTCCTTCGGCGCGTTGGGCCGCCTGGGCGCGCAGGTGGTGAACTACCTCGACTGCACCGACATCCCCGCGCCGGTCGCGCAGATGCGCGCGGCGCTGGCCGCCGGGCAGGCGGTTTTCGCCGCGACCGACTGGAGCCCCGGCGGGGCCGTGCAGACGCACTGGGTGCGCGTCCTGGCCCTCGATGCGCAGGAAGGGCAGGTGATGGATCCCTGGCAGATGCCGGGCGGTGAGATCATCCCGCTCTCCACCTACCTTGCCCCCGGCTGGGACCCCGCGCGCGGGATTTTCCAGGCGCTTTTCTATCGGCGGGCCGGCGCGCGGGCGGTTGGCCCGCGAAAGCGGTTTCCCGCACACCAGCCCGGTCTGTTTCTGCTACCCTAAAACAACACCGTCGCCAACTTGCCCCGATACTCGCGCGTGAGCGGATCGGCGTCGCCGAGGATGTCGAAGTAGGCGAGCATGATCCGCTGCGCTTCGCCCGACCGATAGCGCTTGTCGCGGCGGAGCACGGCCAGCAGACCCTCCAGCGCGGCGTGGATGTCGCCGCGGGCGGCCACTGCGCCGGCCTTCGCAAAGAGGGCGTCGGCGCTGTTCGGATCGGCGGCGGGCTGGCCGGCCCGCGCGGAGACCAGCCAGGCTGACGCCGTGCGCAGCTTTTCCGCGGCCGTGCCTTCCGCCCCATCCTTGATCGGCTCCAGCACGCGGCCCGCATCCTCCCCCTTGCCCTGCGCGATCAACGCCTTCGCCAGGCCCAGCGAGGCGGCCGCGGGCGCGCCGCCCTGTGCGGTCCGGCGGAACGCCCGCTCGGCGTCGGCCCAGCGGTGCGCGGCGAGCAGCCCGGCCCCGCCATCATCGGCCGGCTCGGCCGGCGCCGGCCCCAGCTTCTTGATGAACTGGCGCACCTGCGCTTCGGGCTGCGCGCCGACGAATTCTGCCACGACCTTGCCGTCCCGGAACGCCTTCACCGCGGGGATGCCCTGCACGTCGAAGCGCATCGCCAACCCCTGGTTTTGGTCCACGTTGACCTTCACGAGCCGGAACCCGCCTTTCGCCTCGGCCGCCAGCTTCTCCAGCGTGGGGCCGAGCGTCCGGCACGGCCCGCACCAGGGCGCCCAAAAATCCACCACGATCGGTGTCTGCCGCGATGCGTTGATCACGTCGCGCTCGAAGGTCGCTTCTGAAACATCTGTCACATGCGCCGCTGTTGCCATTGGGTCTGACCTCAT
>CAZYHE010000547.1:0-3667 GCA_964647225.1 uncultured Anaerolineales bacterium | reverse complement strand
AGTTGTCCTGCCAGTGGGCGAGCCACGTGCCAGGCACTTGCGAAGTGCCTGGCACGTTGGCCTCGATGAGGGTGCGACCATCCAGATGCAGCGTGTACGCGAACGGCTTCAGCTCAGCCGTCGCCTCGATCACGCGCCGCGCCTTGACGAGCGAGATATGCGTCTCCTCGCCGCCATCCCCCAGCCGCAGATCGAGCGGCAAGTGGACGGTGTAGGTCAGATCGTGGCGGGCGGCCAGCTCGTTCAGCCGCCCGCGCAGCGCCGCGTCCGGCAGATTGCTGCCGTATTCGTCCGTCTCGAACAACACAAGCTGCACGTCGTCCACCCGCGGGGCCAGGAACTCGACGTTGGGCAGGATGTCGGCCGGGATGATGTAGGATGTCGTGCCGATGCGAAACATGCTTCCCTCATCAGACAGGAGAGACCGGAACGCGGACGACGCGGATATTTTTGGGTTTGTCCGCGTAGTCCGCGTCATCTGCGTCGTCCGCGTCCCTTTTCGTGGCGATCCTTGCACAGGGCATCATGCCAGGAAACAACCCACCACCAACGCGGCCGTCTCCGCCAACTCAATAATCGCGCCGTAAACATCGCCTGTCAAGCCGCCGAGGCGGGCGCGGGCCAGACGTGCCATCGCCAACAGCGCCAGGCCGGCCGCGGCCCACAGGATCGGCCCGCGCCAGAGGAGCGGCGCGGCGGCCAGGCCGACGAGGGCCGTGGCGATGACCCACTCGCGGCGGCCCAGCCCGCGGCGGAAGAAGTCGCCCATGCCGCCCGGCCGCGCCGAGGGGTAGGCTTTGGCCGCGATGACCGCAGCCCAGCGCGCCAGCGCGGGGATAGCGATCAGCGCCGGGAGGGCGTGCGGGCCGGCCATGACCCCTTGCAGCGCGGCCAGCTTGACCAGCAGCAGGAGGATCAGCCCGGCCGCGCCGAAGCCGCCCAGCCGGGGGTCCTTCATGATCTCCAGCCGGCGCTCACGGCTGACCGGCACAAAGAGCGCGTCGCAGCAGTCGCCCCAGCCATCCAGGTGCAGCGCGCCCGTCAGGCCGGCCCAGGCGGCCAGAACGAGGGCAGCGGGGAGCAACGGCGCGACCTGCGCCAGGCCGACCCGCCCCAGCAGCCACGCCAGCCCGGCCAGCCCCGCGCCGATCACCGCGCCGACGAGCGGGTAGAACGCCATCATCCGCCCCGGCGCCGTCGAGTCATCTGCTGGCAGGCGCACGGGCAGAATGGTCAACAGGCCAAGCGCGCGAAGGAAGTCGTTCATGTTGGGCGTACTGCGTAGTGCGTAGTGGGTATTGTGTTGTGCATCGTGCATGACCCCTGGCGCATACCTTTCACCGTATCACCGTGTCACCGTGTCGCCGTGTCACCGTGTCGCCCTTCCCGCTCACCCCCGCCTCGCCAAACGTCGCCATCTCGTCCAGGATGCGGCAGGCGGCCTCGATGATATGGAAGGCGAGCGCGGCGCCGGTGCCTTCGCCCAGGCGCAGGTCGAAATCGAAAAGCGGCCGCACGCCCAGCAGCTCGAACATCGCCGCGTGGCCGATCTCCACCGAGCGATGCGAGGCGATCAGGTAGGGCCGGGCCGCGGGCGCCAAGCCCACGGCGATCGCCGCGGCCGCACCGGAGATGAAGCCATCAATCACCACGGGCACGCGCTGGGCCGCCGCGCCGATGATGACGCCCGCCAGGCCAGCGATCTCCAGCCCGCCCACTTTGCACAGCACATCGAACGCGTCGGCCGGGTCGGGCCGGTTGACCGCCAGGGCGGTCTCGATGGCTGCGATTTTGCGCGTCAGGCCGGCGTCGTCCACGCCGGTGCCGCGACCGGTCACGCTCGCCACCGGCCGGCCGCTCAGGCTGGCGATGATCGCGGCCGACGGGGTGGTGTTGCCGATCCCCATGTCGCCGGTCGCCACCAGGTCCAGCCCGGCCGCAACCTCCGCGTTGAGCACATCCACGCCGACCTGGATAGCCTGTTCGGCCTGCGCCGCGGTCATGGCCGCGCCGCGGGTGAAATCGGCCGTGCCGTGGGCCACCTTGCGGCGGATCAAGCCGGCTGCGTCGGCGAAGTCAGAGGCCACGCCCACATCCACCACGGCCACCCGCGCGCCGGCCTGGCGCGCCAGCACGTTGATCGCCGCGCCGCCATGCAAGAAGTTCAGCACCATCTGCGGTGTCACCGCGGCCGGGAACGCGCTGACGCCGTTGCGCACGACGCCATGATCGCCGGCCATCACGATGACCGCCTTGCGGTTGACGCGCGGCCGGGGTTGGCCGGTGATGCCGGCCAGTTGGATCGAAAGCGCTTCCAGCCGGCCCAGGCTTCCCTGCGGCTTGGTCAGGAAGTCCTGCCGGGCCTGCGCCGCGGCCATACTCGCCTCGTCCAGGGGTGGGATGCTCCCCGCTAGTTGTCGCCAGTTCATCTTCGCTCCTCGTAAAAAGTGATTGTACACGATAAACCCTCATCCCACGCAACGCCGCGGCCGCACGATCACGCCGGGGAAGCGCGCCGCCGCGCGTTGGGCGACCTCAGCGACCGTCTCCGGCCGGCAGACCAGCCCGACCAGTGTGCCGCTGTGCGCCCGGCAGATGCCCAACGCGCCCAGATCAGCACACGCTGCCCGCGCAGCCTCCACCAGCGCGCTGGGCAGGATCGTCTGATGGGCGATTGCACTGAGCGTGGCCGCTTGCGCCGTCTCGACCGGATCGCCCGCCGCCAGGCCCGCCGCGAAACGACCGAACGCCTCGCGGTGGATCGGCGCCAGCCGGCGCAGCGCGGCCGTGTGATCCGCCGCGTTGAACGCCACCGTGTCCACCGCGCCGCCGGGGTCCAGCACGACGACCGCCAGCGCCGGGAGCGGGGCCAGCGGCCGATGGAAGCTGGCGTCCCGGTGAGCGAACAGGGTCGGGCCAGGAAAGATCGTGCTGTCGCTCGGCTCCACCTGCACGGCCAGCCGCGCCGCCTCGGCCGGGGCGAACGGCCGGCCCAGCGCCTGTCCGGCCGCGTAGATCGCGCCGGCCACGTCGGCGGTACTCGACGCGTAGCCGCGGCCGACCGGCAACGGATTGGCAAGCTGCAAGGTCCCGCTCACGCCCGCATGTCCACGGGTGGCCAGGGCCAGGCGCAAGGCCGCGGCGGCCTTCGGCGCAGTGCCGGGGAGCCGCCCGCCGCCCGCGCCGTTCAACGTCACCGTCGCCTCGGCGTGCCAGTCTATCGCGCAGGAGACCAGGCAGGGCACGCCGTCGAGCGCACCTTGTACCCATTCGCCGCAGGTGCCGGACAGGCGGACGGTCGCGCGGGCTGCGGTCAGGGCCGGGTCACAGACCGATGATAGCATCCAGCCGCCTCACATCCAGCGCCGCCGCCAGCGCGTCGTCCAGCCGGTCATAGCCCGCGGCCTTGCGCACCCGGTAGGATAGCTCACCACTCGGCGACCGCCAGCCCAGGCTCGCCAACCAGGCGCGGCGGAAGCCGTCGTTGTGGAACAGCCCGTGCAGGTGCGTGCCCCAGATGCGGCCGTCCGGCGTGGCGGCGCCGTCGAAGGCGCGGCTGCCATCCAGCCGGGACAACTCCAACAGGGGGCGGGGCGTCTCGGCCTGTCCCGCGTGGATCTCATAACCGGTCAACGGCCCGGCATCGGTCAGCCAGGGCCAGCCGCCC
>CAZYHE010000546.1:0-3696 GCA_964647225.1 uncultured Anaerolineales bacterium | reverse complement strand
CCGCCGGGCAGCCGTCGTAGTCCCACGCCGCGGCCACGCCCAGCTCGGCCATCTGCCGATGCATGAAGTCGCTGATGGCGCGCTCGGTCAGGCCGGGGCTGCTCGGTCGCATGAACGCGGCCGTCCGCTCGAAGATCAACTGCGTGGTCTCCACCGCGGCGCGGATGCGGGCGATCTCGGCCGGGGTTTTGCGTGAGCGCAGATTGGCGATAATCCGTTCGGCCGAGACCAGCCGGCCGGCGTAGGGTGTGCCCGCCAGGTAGCCGGTCAGGAGCTGGTACATGCCGTGGGTCAGGCCGTCGGCGTACACGTCGTCAGTCGAGGTGTTGATCGCGATCTGCTGCGGGTCAAGCCGGGCCAGCGTTTCCAGCAGGATTGGGCGCAGCGCCTCATCGTAGGGGATCACCGTGTCGTAAAGCCCCTTGCGCCGCACCGCGTCCGCCTCGAAGCGGCCGACGATGGCGATGCGCCGGCCATCCGCCGCCAGCAGCAGGACGCTCTGCCAGGTGAGCGCTTCCGGGCCAAAGATCAGCGGCAGAACCGGGTCGGCCCCGGCCGAGGTCTCCCGCACGAAGGTGAGCCAGACGTCCGCGCCGGTTTCGGCCAGGATGCCGATGGCCTGCTGGACTTTTTCGGTGACGAGTGATGATGTGTGCATGATCTGATCCTCCAGAAAACAAAGGGGCCTGCGCGATGGCAGGCCCCGGAATCCGTGAAAACTCTCGCCTTACCGCAGCGCCAACGTCGCCACGGCGTTTGTGATGCTGCCCAGCCACGGCGCCTGCCACAGCCCCAAGGCCACCGTGCCGAGCGCCGCGATGACCACCGCCGCGGTGACGGGCCAGCCGGGATGCGCCGGCTCGACCGCGACCGCGGCCCCTTCGACCATGAACATCGAGACGGTGATGCGCAGGTAGTAATAGGCGCCGAGCGCGCTGTTCAGCACGCCGACGATCGCCAGCCACGCCAGCCCGGCCTCCACTGCGCCGCTGAAGACGTAGAGCTTGCCGAAGAAGCCGGCCAACGGCGGGATGCCCGCCAGCGAGAACATGAAGACCGCCATCAGCACGGCGAGCAGCGGTTGGCGGCTCGCCAGGCCGAGCATCTGCTCGCCGGTCACGTCGTTCTCGGAGCGTTTCTGAATCGCCAACAGGACGGCGAATGCGCCCAGGTTCATGAAGGTGTACGCCAGCAGATAGTAGAGCGCGCCTTGCGCGCCCGCCTGGTTGCCCGCGGCCAGACCCGTCAACAGATAACCGGCATGGGCGATGGAGGAATAGGCCAGCATCCGCTTGAGGCTGGTCTGGCGCAAGGCGGCCAGGTTGCCCAGCGTCATCGTCACCACGGCCAGGCCGGCCAGCGCCAGCAGCCAGGGCCGATCATGGCTCGCCACCGCGGCCAGCACGCGGATCAACGCGGCGAAGGCCGCGGTCTTGGTCGCCACCGACATGAAGGCCGTCACCGGGGTCGGCGCGCCCAGATAGACATCGGGCGTCCACATGTGGAACGGCACGAGCGCCACCTTGAACCCGAAGCCGACCAACAGCAGCCCCATCCCCACCGGCAGCAGCGGCGCAAAGGGCAGCGACACCGACAGCGGCAGGAGGCCGCGCGTGATCGCGGCCAGGTTGGTCGTGCCGGTCGCGCCGTAGATCAACGCGATGCCATAGAGGAAGAAGCCGCTGGCGAACGCGCCGAGCAGGAAATACTTCAGCGCCGCCTCACCCGACCGCGCGTCCCGCCGGTTGAAGCCGGCCAGGATGTAGAGCGCCAACGAGAAGATCTCCAGCGCGACGAAGATTGTCATCAGGTCGTTGGCGGTGGTCATTCCGGTCATGCCGGCCGTCGCGAGCAGGATCAGCGCATAGTACGCGCCGGCGCGTGGGGTGAAGTCCACGACGCGCTCGACGGCCAACAGGATCGCCAGCCCCGCGCCGATCAACACGGCTGCACTGGCGAACAGCCCCAGTCCATCGGCCAGCGCCATCGTCTGGAACGCGGGCGCGGCCGACTGGGCAGCAAAGGTGGCGGCCGTGGCAAAGACCGCGACCAGCGCGCCGAGCACCGCGACCAGACTGGCCCAGCCCAAGATGCGTTTCTCGGCAATGAACAGGTCAGTCATTAAGATAATCAATGCCCCCACCACCAGGACGACCTGGGGGGCGATGACCGGGAGATTAAAAGTCGGGAAGGTCATAGGCGTTTGATTCCACGTGTTGCGTAGTGCGTATTACGTATTGCGTAGTGCGTGGTGCGCTACGGATTGTGCGCCACGAAATACGGACTACGTAATCCGCAATCCGTTCAGGGCAGCCGATCTGCCACCATCGAAATCGCGGGCTTCTGGGCATTGAGCGCCTTCGCCACTGCCTCAGCCGACGGGTTGATCTTGTCGAAGAACAGGTTCGGGAACAGGCCAATCACAAAAAACAGGATGATAAGCGGCGCCAGGGTCAGCACCTCGCGGGCGCTCAAGTCCTTCAATGTCGCGTTCTCCGGTTTGGTCAGCGGGCCGTGGAGCATCTGGCGGATGGGCCAGAGCAGATACCAGGCCGCCAGGATGATGCCAAACGTGCCGAAGACCGCGAAGACCGGGTTGGCCTGGAATGCGGCCAACAGGATGTTGAACTCGCCCACGAAGCCGTTCAGCCCTGGCAGCCCGGCCGACGACAACGCCACAATTATGAACAGGAAGCCGTAGACCGGAATCTGCTTCCACAGCCCGCCGAAATCGGCCAGCATCCGGGTGTGGCGCCGGTTGTACAACATGCCGACCATCAAGAACAAGGCGCCGGTGCTCAGCCCGTGATTGACCATTTGCAGGGTGGCGGCCGCGATGCCCTGCGCGTTCAGGGCGAAGATGCCGAGCATCACGAAGCCCAGGTGCGCCACCGAGGAATAGGCGACCAGCGATTTGACATCCTTCTGCACCAGCGCCACCAACGCGCCGTAAAGGATACCGATCAACGCCAGCGCGGCGATCCACGGCACGAACATCAGCGCGGCCTGGGGGAAGAGGGGCAGGCAGAAACGCACGAAGCCGTAGGCACCCATCTTCAGCAGGACGCCGGCCAGGATCACCGAGCCGCCGGTGGGGGAAGCGACGTGCGCATCGGGCAGCCAAGTGTGGAACGGGAAGAGCGGCACCTTGATGGCGAACGCCAGCCCGAACGCCACAAAGAGCCAGATTTGCAGATTCGGCGCCAGGCTCAGCTTCTGCAGCGCCAACAGATCGAACGTCCCGCCCTGGAAGTAGAGGACCAAGATCGCGACGAGCATCAACGCGCTGCCGGCCATCGTGTAGAGGAAGAACTTCAGCGCGGCGTAAATGCGCCACGGCATCACCCGGCCCAGGAACTTGTACTCACCGTGCGGATCGCCCCAGCCGCCGATCAGGAAGTACATCGGGATCAGGGTCAGTTCCCAAAAGACGTAGAAGAGCACCAGATCGAGCGCGACAAAGACACCGATCAGGCCGGCTTCGAGCATCAGCATCAGGAACAGGTACGCTTTCAGCCGCTGGGCGATCCCCTCCCAGGAGAAGAGCAGCACCAGCACGGTCAGCAGGGTGGTGAGCAGCACCAGGAAGAGGCTCAGCCCGTCCACGCCGACCAGGTACTGGATCTTGAACTGGGGTGCCCACGGCAGGCGCTCGACGAACTGCATCCCCGCCTCGCCGGCCCGCCACCAGACCCA
>CAZYHE010000545.1:0-3709 GCA_964647225.1 uncultured Anaerolineales bacterium | reverse complement strand
GCGCGTTCCACCGGATCCTCAGATGCGGCGGGCGCCGGGGGCGTCGCGGTCGGCGGTGCGACCTCCGCTTTGGCGGGCGCTGGCGCGGCCGCGGCGGTGGATTGGCTTTTGGGCTGCACGGCTCCCGCGACCGTCGGTAGCGGCGTCGGGGCGGCGGTCGGGACATCCTTGAAGTTGAAGACCGACTCGCCCGAGGCCTTGCCCTTCGCATGTTCGACCCGGATGATGACCGCGTGCGGCTGCGTGTCTGCCTTGAGTTGGCTCTGGTATGAAAGGACGTACTGCTGGCTGAGGCGGGTGAGGATGTCGCCAAAGATCGCGCTGAACTGGGCGGCATCCGGCGCGGGATGATAGACGCCGCCGGTGCGCGCGGCCAGGCGGGTCAGGTAATCATTATCGAGTGTGCCGCGACTGAAGCCGATGGGAAAGATCGGGATGTTGTTGCGATTCGCCTCCGCGATGGGGTCCTCGGCCGAGAGCTTGCTCTTCTTGGGGTCCAGCCCGTCGGTGAGCACGACGAGCGCCCGCGGCCCTGGCTGCTTGGCCGTCAGTTTGATAGCGCGGAAGAGGGCGTCGTAGAGCGGGGTGCCGCCCGCCTGGCCTTGCCCGATCTCCACCCCGTTCAGGGTGTTCAGGATCAGGTTGCGGTCATTCGTGAAGCCGACTTCAGCCTTCGCCTGGCTGAACGCCAGGTTGTTGATGTCGGCGGTATCGGTCAGCCCCAGAAAGGCGGCCCGATCGGGGTCGCTCGGTTGGTTTAGCAGCGCCTCGAGCAGCTTCTGCGACGCGGCCTTGGCCTCGACCAACGGCTGCCCCTGCATGTTGCTGCTCAGGTCAATCAGCAGCAGGACGCTCAGCCCCGCGGCCGGGTTGGTGCGCAGCGTGACCCCGTCCGGCGGGAAGAAGGTTTTCTGATCCTCGACAATGGCGAAGTGGCTGGCGGCCAGATCGGGGATCGGCACGCCGTTCTCGTCGCGCACCGACACCAGGGCGTGCATCTTTTGCCCCGCCAGGCTCTCCAGCCCATCCACCCGCAGCGTGATGTTGCTCTGTGCGTTGGCCGGGACGACCAGCGCCAGCAACATGACCAGCGCAGCCAACAGCTTCGGGACGCCTCGTGTGTGCTGTGATTTCGGCCTCGACATGGCGCGACCCTCCTTCCGTGGGGCGAATCAGACCTGCTTGAAGACGAGCGAGGTTTCGCCGATCAGGACGTAGTCTCCGTCCTTCAAGATGTGGCGGTAGACCCGGCTCTTCTCGTCCCGGTAATCCGCCTTGGCCCCGGCGTAGAGGCCGTTGGCGCTGGCGAGATCGTAGATCACGAAGACCGACCGGCCATCCTCGCCGGCCTCCTGGCGGACGCGGGCATGTTGCGAGGAACAGGCCGGGTCGGAGATGATGATGTCGTTGCCCGGCACGCGGCCGATGGTCGTCGTCCCGCCCGATTTGAGGGTGAGCGGCCGGCCGAGCAGGGGATTGTTGCCGGCGCCTTCGACGATCACCAACCACGCATACGAAGGCTCGGCTGTCGGGCCGCCCATGATCACGGTCTGCCCACCGGCCGGCTCATTCCGAGCCGGCGCGGGGCCGGCCGGCGGGGGCGGCCAGGGCGGGAGTTGGCCCGGTCGCTCGGACGGCGCAATCTGCGTTTCTGCCCAGTTGCTCCCCGCGGCGTGCTCCGGGGTCGCACCGCCAACGATCGTCGGGTCATCGCCGGCCCCCCGGCTGCCTGCTTTAATCGTTCTGGGTTCGTTCATCATGCCCTCCGTGGCGAAGCTGTGTGATTCCCTTATGAAGACGGATTCCGCCGTTCCAAGTCGCGGATCGAGGCGCGCATTTTGTGGAATTGGGGGGAGTATACCGCTTTTTGATTGCAAAAGCAAGATGGCGCGCGGGAGGGTAGGGCTGCCGGCGGTTGATGAACGTTAAGAATTTATTCCGGTAATAGGCGAGGCGTTCCGTAACTGACGCCCGCACGACCATAAATGGCTCGTGCTACCAAGCAGCGCCCGGTCAACCGGGCTGGACCGCCGCGCCGACACGGATCTAGAACGTCGGTCAAGTAATGCCTGGGCATGCAGCATGACCATCGAAATCGCCGGTGGTCGGCGGCGGCCGACCTTGCGGCACGTTGCCCCTTCGCCCCGAATTCATTCGGCGGCCGCCGGATCCGGACCCCGGCGATTGAAATCGCGGCTAAAGGGCGTTCCGCCAGGCGTCCACCTGTGTGGACGCGACCGCAGGCCAGCATAGCCGATTACTTGACCGGTGTTCTAGCCCCGTTCACGGGGCGCGGCCTGGTAGCCCGGTCGATTTATCGCCGGGCGGGCGCGCGCGACGCACAGCGCGCCGGAGAAGACGATTACCGGTTTATTTTCTTAACGTTCATCAACCGGCGGCGTCGCTCCAGCGTTCCATCCCCCCCGGCGTGCGGGTGAAGCCGAGCTGCCGCAGGAGCGGCTGGCCGGCGCTGCCCAGGATCGGCGCGTCGTTCCACTGCGCGATCGCGATCCGCCGCGGCGCGTTGGGCCGCGCCAGGTAGACCTCCAGCGCGTGGCGAGCCAGGTCGGATGTCAGGTCGTCGGGCACGGTCAGCCGCTCGCCGCCATCTTCGGCGATGAGGACCGGCTGCCCGCGCCAGAGGACGACGTGCGTCGAGGGGACGCGGGCAAATGGTCGCGCCAGGCCGGGGAGCGCGCTGCTGTAGATGAGTGCGGGATCCACGGCGTTGAGCACGGCCAGCGCGTTTGTCTCCGCGAGTTGGCCGGTGACGCCGCGCAACCGTTCCACCGCGTCGGGCAGGGCGAATTGCAGGCCCGACAACCCGGCGATGAAGTAGCCGCGGCGCACTTCGCCGCGCAGTTCCATCCGCTGGAGGATGGGGTAGAGGGACTCCCAGGCCCAGGGCGGCCCCTCCCGCTCGGCCACTTCGCGGGTCACGATGCCGTAGCGCGCCAGCAGGACGTGCGCCAGCGCTTGGACGCGGTCGGCGTCGGCGCAGGGCGGCCCCAGGATTCCCGCCCGGTGCAGGGGCGCCCACCGGCCGCGCCAGATGTCGCTCCCGCCCGCATCGTCCAGGTCGCGCACGAGCTTCGCCGCGCGGCGCTTGGCGGCGCGATAGCGCTCGGTGGATGTGAGGCCGGCGGGCCGGCGCGGGCCGAGTCGCACAGCCAGCTCCGCTTCGAGCGCGCTGAGCGGGGGCCGTTCGCCGCCGGCTTCGCCCCGATAGGATAGCAGCGCGTGCAATCCATCGAGCGCGTCGTTGGTGATCAGCCCGGCCAGGGCCAGCTCGATCACCGCGGGCCGCAGTTCGGCCGGCTTGAGTCCCAGGCCGCCCTGCAGATCGGTCAGGAAGGAGGCGCCTTCTTCCTTTAAGAAGGCCAAGACGCGCCCGGCCAACTCGCCCACCGGCTGCTCATCCGGCGGGGGGAGGAAGAGCCGGCCCGCGCCGCGCGGGAAAAAGCGCACGTCGGCGCGGCGCGGGTCTTGGCCGCCGGCCGCCCAGACCCACGCGCCCGATTCGCACAGCGCGGCCAGGTCGTCGGGCTGAAAGCGGGGCAGCCGGGCCGGCAGGATGTCGCGCTCCCAGACCACGCCCGGCAGCGCGACCCCGCGCAGTTGTTCCAGGACGTGCCGCAAGATGGCATCTTGCGGCACGTCGGCTGCGGCGCGCACCCCTTGCCAGTCGAGGAGGAAGGCGGCGTAGGCG
>CAZYHE010000544.1:0-3716 GCA_964647225.1 uncultured Anaerolineales bacterium | reverse complement strand
CCCGCGCGAGGCCCACGCGCTGCCGGGGACCAGCTTGATCTCCGCAGGGAGCGTGTCGGTCAGCCGGGCGGTGGTCGGCAGCAGGCCGATGTTTTGTACCGTAATCGTGTAGTGCGCGGTCTCGCCCCGTTCCAGCCGCGCCGGGGTCACTTCTTCGCGGGCGACCAGCCAGGGGACATCCACGAAGAGATCCGCCTCTGCGGTGACGGTCAGGCCCGCGCCCGCGTAGAGATAGGCGCGGATGGGCGGGTGCCAGCCGTCCGGGACGCCGGTCGGCAGAATCAGGTCAACGCGCAGCGGCAGCGCCGTGCCGGGATCGAGCGCGCCCGTCCATTCCAGCGCTTCTTGTGCTGCGTCCAGGCGCCACGGGCCGGTCACACTGCCAGGCGCCACAGTCATCCCCGGCGGGATCGGGAAGCGGGCGCGCAGGCCGGCGCGCGGCGTGTCGGCCGCCAGGCCCAACGTCAGCGTCACGGGGATGCGGTTGCCTTCGGCCGCGAACGGCGGCGCCTGCAAGCGGCTCTCGCCCAGCGGGCTGAGCCAGAGCGCCGTCCGGCCGATGAGGGTCTGGCGGGCCTCAGCGTCCAGCGCCTCCAGCGGGAAGGGGAAGAAGGCAGTGCGCCAGTTGGGCTGCGCGTGGGTGACGCCCACGACGAGCTGGTTTTGATCCAGCAGTGCAGCTCGTGCGGTCGGGCTGGGCGTCACCGCATCGCTCCAGTTGGTGAAGGGATAGACCAGACGCCACGGCCCCAACTCTGCGCCCAACGGCCCGCCGCGCAGACCCATCACCTCGGTCGTTGTGACGGTGTAAGTTATATTCAGCACGCCCAGGCGGTCGCGCACGAAGTCGTCCACCTCGGTCGTGTCCAGGATGTCCTGGCCCGTCAGCAGCAGCCGGCCGCCGCCATCCAGGAAGGCGGACAGCCGGGCTTCGTCGCGCGGTGAGATCGGATCGTACCAGTCGTAGCCGGTCGTCCACACCGCCAGCGTATAGCTTTTGAGTGTGTCGGTGGGCGGCGGCGAACCGCCTCCAGTCTCGAAGACATCATAGGCCAGCGCCAGGGCGTCGAGGGTGGTCGTGTAGCTGTCTTGATGGTGATACCACCGCTCGTCGTCCACGAGGAGGATCGGCGCGGGGGTTTTGACTGTGACGGTGGCGGTTTGCACGAGCGTGGGATCGCCCTGGCTGCGGAAGGTCAGCGTGTAGGCGGCCCGCGCGTTGACCGGGGCGTCGGGCGGGATGGTGACGGTGAGGGTGAGCGGGGCGCGCGCGCAATTGTCAATGGGGAACGCGGCTGCGCCACTCGCCTCCCGGCCATCGGGGAGGATCAGTGTGGCCGCCCACGGCCCGCCCGTCACGTGTACGTCAATCGTGTCGGAGAGGACGCCGCTGGATTGCACGGCGAGCGTGTGGGTCACGCTGCGCCCGGCTGTGCCGATCAGGGGCGGCCGGTTCAAGCCGCCGGCCGGGGTGATGACCAGGCCATAGGCGGCGGGCGGCGCCTGGAGCCAATCGAGGAGGCGGTTCAGCGTCTCGATGCGCACCGGCCGCGGCCCGGCGCCTTCCAGCCCGAAACCCAGCCAGGCCGCGCGGTAGGGCCGGCATGTGCCGGCCACCGCGCCGCCGATCTCGCCGGAGGCCCAGGTCAACGCGGGCTGCGCCACCAGCGCGTTGCGGATGCGAATCTGATCGGGGTGGCTCTGGTTGCCGGCGCTGTCCGCGGTGTTGAGGGTCACGGTGATGCCGGCGAGCGGCCCGCCGGCCCGGCCGGCCAACGGCGCTTGGTTATCCTCGGCCAGCCATTGCAGTCCCAGATCGTCGAAGAAATAACCTTCCGGCGCGTCGAAGATCGAACCGCCGCCGTCGAAGTAGGCGATGTCCTGGCCGCTCAGCAGCAGCCGGCCGCCGCGGCTCAGAAAAACGCGCAAATCGGCGCCCGCGCCGGTCAGACCCGGCGAATCGAGCGGCGCCGACCAGATCACCACATCGTGCGCCAACAGCGTCTGCAGGCCGGGCCGCGCGCCCGGTTGATTGGGGTTGCCGAAGGGGGCCTGGATCGGCCAGGATGTGGCCCCATAATCCAGCGCTTCGAGCGCGTCGTTGAAATAGGCGATCTGGCTGCCATAGTACCACGGCCCGCTATCCACCAGCAGGATGCGCGGGGCGGGCGGCAGGGCAACGTCGAGCGCCTGGCCGGCGGAGGCGGTCACTGTGACCGGCCGGCGGCCGATCCGGTGCGCATCGGCGGCGAAGCGAAGCGTCCAGGTTCCTTCAGGGAGCGCCAGGCTGTACAGGCCGGTGTTCGGATCGGCCTGCGCCTGCACGGGCGTGCCATCCACCGTCACGGTGGCCGAGAGGGGCGCGGCGGTCGCGCTGTCGGTGACGCGGCCAAAGACCGAGCCGGCCGGCAGAGCGGTCAGCGTCAGGGTGATCTGCCGGCGCTGGCCTTCGTTGACCTGGACGCCGCCCGTATTTCCGACAGCAAACCCGAATGCGCGCCCCGCGACATCGTACAGGCCGGGTCGCAGCGCCACGGTGAACGCGCCGCTGGCGTCGGCCAATGCCGCCACCGCCCCCTGGCCCACCGCGTGCGGCGTGATCGCAAGCTGCGCACGCGCAATCCCCGCGCCATCGGGCCGGATCACCCGACCGGCCAGCTCGCCGTGCGCGGTGAAGCGTAGCCCGGCGGCATAGGCGTCAATCAGGCCGTAGCCGGTGTCGTTGTTCGGGATTTCATCGCTCAGCGGCCGGGCGGTCTCCTGGATGATACCCGCCAGCTCATCAGCCGACGCGGCTGGCCGCGCCTGGCGGAGCAGCGCGGCCAAGCCGGTCACGTGGGGCGCGGCCATGCTCGTGCCCGAGCCGCGCGCCCAGCCGCCGCCAGGGAAGGCCGACACCACTTGCACGCCCGGCGCGGCGACCTCCGGCTTGATCCCGCCCCAGGGGTTGGGGCCACGGCTGGAGAACTGCGCCACGACCGCATTTGCATCCACCGCGCCGACCGTCAAGGCTTCGGCGTAGCTGCCGGGGCTGCCGACCGTGCCGGCGTATGGCCCGGCGTTGCCCGAAGAGAAGACCGGCAAGATACCGGCGGCGCGCAGCGCGGCGACATCCGGCCGAAAGGTCTCATCCGCGCCGTTATCGTTGCCCCACGAGTTGTTGACCACATCGGGCGCGAGGGCCGGGTCCCCTTCCGGCGCCATCACCCACTGGAACGCGTCGTGGATCCAGCTTTCGTAGGTGATGCCGTCGTTGGTGAACAGCTTGACCGCGATCCACCGGGCGCCCGGCGCAACCCCGACCCGGTTGCCCGCGTCATCGTCCCCGACGATCGTGCCCATCGTGTGGGTTCCGTGGCCGTAGCCGTCGCCCGGATAGAGATACGGCTCATCGGTGGAGACGTGCCAGTTGCCGCGATGGACGGCCGGCCCCCGGTCGCGATAACCGCGATACTTCGTGAGGAGCGCCGGATGCTGCCAGTCCACGCCGGTGTCGAGGCTGGCGACGACAACGCCCGTGCCGTCCAGGCCCAACGTGGAAGCCGCGAGATCGGCCCGTACCAGGCTCAGATTCCACGCGGTCGCGGCCGCGCCTTGCGGCGCGTCGGTCGGCTCGAAATCAGGCCGCTGGAGGGTGATCGCCGCGTCGAGGCGGAGCGCGG
This sequence comes from uncultured Anaerolineales bacterium, assembly GCA_964647225.1. Classification (GTDB taxonomy): domain Bacteria; phylum Chloroflexota; class Anaerolineae; order CG2-30-64-16; family CG2-30-64-16; genus CAZYHE01. The sequence continues at coordinate 54 of CAZYHE010000544.1, read as the reverse complement.
CCACATCGTCGCGGCCGGCCAGGCTGGCGATCAACGCGGGCCGGGCCTGGAGCG
>CAZYHE010000543.1:0-3720 GCA_964647225.1 uncultured Anaerolineales bacterium | reverse complement strand
TCACCGTGCGGGCCGGGCGATTGGCGGCCGGCGTGGCGGCGTTCATCCGGCAATTCGCAGGCGGGCCGCCGCCATCGCCGCCCGGCGCGTCTGAGGTCGCGGAGGCGCCGCGCGCGCCGGCACGGCGTGCGACGCCGCCATCGAAATCCGGCGCGCCAGGCTCAGCCGAAGCAGCACGCCGGCCTGCCCAACCAGCCGGCTTGCCCGAGCCACGGCCGGAGCGCGTCCAGCCGCCGCCCAAACCCGCGGAACAGCCGGCAACGCGTGAAGCGGCGAAGGGAGCCGAGCGGCCGCCGCGGATCAAGACCCGCCCCGACAGCCTGCCGCCGCTGACGTTGCTGCGGGCCGAGACCGCCGGCCGCACGGGGCAGACCGATGTGCGGCAGCGCGCCCAACTCCTGAAGCAAACGCTGGCCGAGTTCGGCGTGCCGGTCGAGGTCGTCAGCATCAAAGAGGGGCCAACCGTCACGCAGTTCGGCCTGGAGCCGGGCGAAGTCGTCAAGGAGTTGCGCGGGGGCGAGATCGTGCGCCGCCGCACCTCGGTGCATAGCATCCAACGGCTGTCGAACGACCTGGCGTTGGCGTTGGCGGCGGCCTCGATCCGCATCGAAGCCCCGGTGCCGGGCCGGCCCTATGTCGGCATCGAGATTCCCAACTCTGCCAAGACGATGGTCACGCTGCGCAGCATCCTGGAGTCTGCTGAGTTCGCCAAAGTCCACTCGCCGCTGGCTGTGGCGCTCGGCCGCGACGTGGCCGGCGATCCGGTCATCGCCGATGTGACCCGGCTGCCGCATCTGCTCATCGCGGGCGCGACCGGCTCCGGGAAGTCGGTCTGCATCAACGCGATCATCTCCAGCCTGCTGATGAACCACAGCCCCGAGCGGGTGCGCTTCCTGATGGTAGACCCGAAAATGGTCGAGCTGCCAGCCTACAACGGCATCCCGCATCTCTACGGCTCGGTCATCACCGATGTGTCGCAGGTGACGGGCGCGCTCGCCTGGCTGACGTTGCAGATGGACGACCGCTACCGGGCGTTTGCCGCGCGCGGGGCGCGCAACATCGAGGAGTACAACCATAAGTTGGGTCGCGCGAAGTCGGTCGAGCCGCTGCCCTACATCGTTCTGGTGATTGACGAATTGGCCGACCTGATGATGACCGCCGCGTACGACGTGGAGCGGCAAATCTGCCGGCTGGCGCAGATGTCGCGCGCCACCGGCATCCACCTGGTGCTGGCGACGCAGCGACCGAGCGTGGATGTCATCACCGCGTTCGCCGTCACCTCGCAGATTGACAGCCGGGTGATCCTGGACACGCCGGGCGCGGAGCGGCTCCTCGGCCGCGGCGACATGCTCTTCATGGCCCCCGATTCGGCCAAGCTGGCCCGCATCCAGGGCTGCTTCGTCTCCGACCAGGAGATTGATGGGATCGTCAACTTCTGGAAGGCCGATGGTTTAAACCGGCGGGGCGAAGATGATCCGCCGGCAGACGACGCCGCGGGGGCGCCGTGGGCCGGTCTGATCGCGGCGGCGGATGATGGCAAAGACGAACTGCTGGAGCGGGCGCGGGAACTGATACAGACCAAGCACCAGATCTCCACCTCGATGCTCCAGCGCCAACTGCGCATCGGCTATCCCCGCGCGGCCCGGCTGATGGAGCAGTTGGAGGAGATGGGCGCGGTCGGCCCGGATGAGGGGGGCGGGCGCAGCCGCGGGGTGCGGGCGCGGCAGGAAGAAGCGGTGGCGTGAGCCGGCCCGCAAAGCCTGGGGCTTCATCAACAGACCCGCGCGGTTTCACTCACCCCAGCAGCTTCGGCCAGTCCCAACAGATGGCCCGCCGGCCGTTGCCTTCCAGCGCGTTACCGGAATTGGACAAGTCATTGGGTCGTTTTCTGTGATGGATTCAGCGCGTCTCGGCGCGTGAGCCGCGGCCACATGGCCGTCGCCACGCCGCCCACCAGCGCCAGAACATCAATCGTCAATGCTGCGTAGATGCCCGCGCCCGCCAGGAAGACGCCGCCAATCAGAATGGCGTCGGGAACGATGGCCCAACCGATGCCCAGTTGCAGGTTCGTGTGGAACTCGCCCGCCAGGTCGAACAGATCCACCAGATGGTTCAGGCTCTGATCCATGAGCACAATCTGCGCGGCATCCACCGCCGCCGTGGCGGCGCCGCGCAGCGAGATCGAGACATGCGCTTTGTTCAGGGCCAGGGCATCGTTGATGCCATCCCCCACGAAGCAGACCGATTTACCCTCGGCTTGCAACTGCGCGATCACCGCGGCTTTGCCGTCCGCCCGCACCTCGGCGATGGTGTGATCTATCCCCAGGGCGTGCGCCAACCGGCGCGTCGGCTCCTCCGGTTCATCAGAGAGGAGATACACCGCCATGTTTCGTTGGCGAAGCAGTTCGATCACCCGTTTGGCCTCGGGGCGCAGCGCGGGGTGGGGTGGTTCACCAGGCGCGGCTGGCGCGGCATCTTCGGATGGGCCGTCGGCCGCGTGGGCTGCGGCGACGCGCGGCTCTTCCAGGGTCAATACGCTGGTCTTGTCGAAGACAACGGTATCAACCTTGTTGAGCAATTCCAGGGAGCGCCCATCCTTAACCAAACTCCCGTTGCGGGAGATCAGGTTCAGGTAGTTGAGCATCGCGAGCGGGCCGGTCAACTGCACATTCCAGCCGAGATTGGCCATCAGGGTCGCAATGGCCCCCTGGAGGCCCACCATCGGCCAGGCGAGGCCGCTGAGCAGGAGGGACGGAATCGCCAGGTCATCGGCCACGCGCCGCGCCCGCGATTCGATGGACAATTGATAGCTGCTGGTCTGGTGGAGGGTATCGGCAATTTGGGCCGCCGCAGTCGCCGCGCCGGTCTTGTCCGCCTGGATGTGGATGGCGCCTGTCAATACGGTTGTCGTGGAGAGGACCACATCGCCCAGGCCTTTTTCGACCGGCTGTGCTTCGCCGGTGAGCATATGTTGATCAATGCGGGCCGTGCCGTGCGTGACCGTGCCATCCACCGGGATGATTTGGCCGGCCTGCACGATCACGGTGTCGCCGGCCTGGACGCGCTCAAACGGAACCTCGACTTCGACGCCATCCACCACCAGCCACACCGAGCGTGGCTGCTGACCGAACACGTTGGTCAAGGTGCGGCGGGCGCGATCTTCGGTCTTGTAGAAGAGTTTTTGCGCCAGATAATACAGCCCACCGGCGAGCGCGCCGGCCACAAATTGCCCGCTCAGCCACGCGCCCGTGATGGCCAACCCATACGTGAACGCCGACTTGAGCCGCCGCTCGCGCACCAGGTCTTCATACGCCTCGACATAGACCGGCAGTGTAGTATAAAGCGCGCCGGCGACGCTCAGCGGCAAGAGGGGCGGAAAGAGCCAACTGCCGGCCAGCGCCGCCGCGATCGTCGCGACCGAAGTCAATGTGTAGCGATTAATGCTCTTCTCTGTGGGGGTAATCTCGGCCTGCGCCTGGTCGCCGGTCAGCGATCGCCGCTGACGGTCAAGCAAATCATCGAATAGCGGATCCAGCCAACGCCGGGCGAAGGCCTGGCTCGCCGTATCCAGCGCCGCGAAAGAGGCTGACGTGCTCGGCCTTTGCGTCGCTTCAACTTCCTTGCCCCTACGGTAGATCATCGTGAACCAGGGCGTGACTTCGCGCTGGATAAGCTGGCCCAGTTGGGCGCGCCAGGATGTCCGGTCGCCAGCGAGTGGGG
>CAZYHE010000542.1:0-3724 GCA_964647225.1 uncultured Anaerolineales bacterium | reverse complement strand
TGCAGCCCTGTGAAAGTCCAATTGTTAGATGCAAACCCGCATCCTTCGACTGCGCAGCAAAAAACGCTGCTCCGCTCAGGATGCTTGCGTTGTGGATGAAGCAAGAAAACGCAATTCATGTCCGCTCGCAGTATAAGTCACGAAGGGTTCAGAAAGAAGCCAGTTCCACTGCTGGCTCGGCCAAAGACCGGCCATTGCGAAAAAGCAATACGCACTACGCAACACGCACTACGCAACACGCCTCACGCAAACATCCCCTGAAACACATGCTCATCCATCGTCTCGTTTTCCAACAGGTAGTGCGCCACATCGTCGAGCTTCTGGCGGTAGGTGCAGATGATGTCGCGGGCGCGGCCATACGCTTCGTCCACCAGGACCCGCACTTCGCGGTCAATGGATTCGGCGATCTCCTCGCTGTAGTTGCGCCGCTCGCCGATCTCCCGGCCCAGGAAGATCAACTCTTCTTTTTCTCCGAAGGTCTGCGGGCCGAGCGCCTCGCTCATGCCGTACTGCGTGACCATCGTGTGGGCGAGCTTGGTGACGCGCTCCAGGTCGTTGGACGCGCCGGTGGTGATGTCGCCGAACACTTCCTCTTCGGCCACGCGGCCGCCCAACAGCCCGGCCAATTCATCCTTGAACTTGTTCTTGCTGAACAGCAGATGATCCTCGGTCGGCAGCGGCATGGTGTAGCCCAGGGCCATCCCCCGGCTGACGATCGTGATCTTGTGTACCGGATCGGAGTTGGGCAGCATCTTCATCACCAGGGCGTGCCCGGCCTCGTGATACGCCACGATCCGCTTCTCGATGTCGGAAATCAGCCGGCTGCGGCGCTCCGGCCCGGCGATGACCCGCTCGACCGCCTCCTGGAACTCGGCCACGCCGATCGTCTTCTTGTTGCGCCGCGCCGCCAGGATCGCCGACTCGTTCACCAGGTTCTCGATATCCGCGCCCACGAAGCCCGGCGTCCCCCGGGCGACCGTCTCCAGGCTCACGGTCGGCTCCAACGGCTTGCCCTTCGTGTGTACCTTCAGGATCGCCTCGCGGCCCCGCATGTCCGGCCGATCCATCACCACCTGGCGGTCGAACCGCCCCGGCCGCAAGAGCGCCGGATCCAGGATGTCGGGCCGGTTGGTCGCCGCGATGATGATGATGTTCGTGTCGGTGTCGAAGCCGTCCATCTCCACCAGGATCTGGTTCAGCGTTTGTTCGCGCTCGTCGTGGCTGCCGCCCAGCCCCGCGCCGCGCTGCCGGCCCACCGCGTCAATCTCATCCACGAAGATGATGCAGGGCGAGTTCTTCTTGGCCTGCTCGAAGAGGTCGCGCACCCGGCTGGCGCCCACGCCCACGAACATCTCGACGAACTCGGAGCCTGAAATCGAGAAAAAGGGCACGCCGGCCTCGCCGGAGATCGCCTTCGCCATCAACGTCTTGCCGGTGCCGGGCGGGCCGACGAGCAGCACCCCCTTGGGGATGCGCGCGCCGAGGGAGGCGAACTTCTGCGGCTCCTTGAGGAACTCGACGACCTCCGCCAGTTCCTGCTTCGATTCATCGGCGCCGGCCACATCGGCGAAGGTCACGGTCGGCTTGTCGCCGGTGAAGACACGGGCGCGACTCTTGCCGAACGAAAAGGCCTGATTGCCCGCGCCCTGCGCCTGGCGCATCAGGAAGATGAAGAAGCCGGCCAACAGCAGCACCGGCAGCACCGATGCCAAGATCGGCAGCAGATTGGCCCACAGGCTCGGCGGGACGATGACGACCTGAATTTGATTCGTCCCGGTGCCAAATGCGCTCTCGGGCACGCCCAGGTTGCGGAACGTCTCGATAACGCTGCCTGTCTCCTCTTTGCGCGCCCGCATCTGCCGGCCGTCGGCCAGGGTGAGGGTCAGGTCATCCCCATCTACGGCGATCTTCTTGATCTTCGCCTCGCGCGCCAGTTGCGCGGCCTCGCTGATGTCCATCGCCGGGATGGTTTCACGGTTGCGGGAGAAGGTGGCATACAAGAAGATGCCCAGCCCCACCAGCAGGATCAAATAGATCAGATTGTTGCGCACCGCGCGCATCTTGTCGTTGTCGTTGTTGTCTTTCATTCCCTATCGCCACTTCTGCCCCACGCATGGGACATCCTCAATGTGATGAGAAGTGTATCACAAGTCGGGTGAGCGTCAAAGCCCCAACACGATTCTGCTAACGAGGGAGAAACCCGTTTTCTCGGAGAAAACGGGTTTCTCTCATTCTCATCTGACCATTATCGCGCCTGGATCGCGGGATGCTCTGTAGCGGCTCTTCCGGTAACGGGCGGGGACTTACGACGATACCGTAAAACGCGCTTGCGGCCCGCCAGCATTGGCTGGCGGGCCGCAAGCGCGCCGTGGTTCAGGTTTCAGCGCGGCCGGCGCGCCACCACGACCAGGTCGCCGGAGCACTCCGCCGCGAACGGTTCGACCGGCAAGGTCATGCGGCCGAAGGTTTCGACCTCCGCAAAGCCGGCTTCGGCCAACGCGGCGAGCAGGTCGGCCCGGAAGAGCGGCCGCTGCGGCGTGGTGTGTACCTCGACGCCCCACTCTTTGCCGCCCTGGCGAAAGAGGGCGATGTGGAAGAGGATACGCCCCGCCGGCACGTCGTAATCCGCGAAGCGCCAGACGAGCACCGGTTGCCCTGCCAGTTCGCCGCCCTGGGCCATGAACCAGCGCGGCTGCTTCTGCCAGCGCAGGTCGTAGTTCAGGTTTTGCAGGATCAGCAGGCCATCCGGTCGCAGGCGGCGCGCCATCTCCGCCAGCGCGGCCACCAGGTCGGCCTGGGTCAGCAGATGGGGCAGCGAGTTGCCCAGGCAGAGGACAGCGTCGAAATCGGCCCCCATCCCCGGCGCATCCGATGTGCGGGGCGAAGGGATCAAATCGGCCACCACGAACGCCACGTCCAACCCCAAAGCGGCCGCTTTTTGCTGCGCCAGGGCGATCATCACCGGGCTGGCGTCTACCCCGGCCGCCTCGTAGCCTTGCTGTGCCAGCCAGAGGACGTGCCCGCCGCTGCCGCAGGCGGCATCCAGCACGCGCCGGGCGCCGGCGGCTTCGAGCTGGCCGCGCAGGAAGGGGCCTTCGCCCGCCAGCCGGGCGTCCCAGTCGGTCATCACATCGAACATGGGGGCCAGCGCGTCGTAGAAGTCGGTGGCTTGCATGAAATCCTGCTATCCTTTCATCACTTCGCTTGTCTCGCCAAACACGATCAGAAACGGCAGCTCGATGGCCCCCGCGGGGCAGACCGGCTCGCACCCGCCTTCGTACTCGCACAGGTCGGGCTGCGCGAGCACGGCTTTGCCGCCCACCAGCGCCAGCGCGTGCGGCTTGCAGGCGGGGATACACTCGCCGCAGCCGGTGCATAGCAGATGATCAATCTCCGGTAAAATCGGTGCGCTCACAGCATTCTCCTCAACCATTCGCCGCGTTACGCCATCAGCATAGCACCGGCGGGCGGCCATGTCAGGGACTTTTGTCTCAGGTCGTGGGGCGTTTTCGTACAGGAGGACGAAGGGCGATAAGTGGTGGAGAATCCCACCGTTGGCTCGGTCGGAGACCGGCCAAAACAGAAAAAATAGGCGCTTGCTTCAGCCGAGGTTGGCCGCCGTCTCCAGCCCGGCCCGGTTCGTCACCACGATGCGGTGGCGGTCGAACACGATCAACCCCTCGTCCGAGAGGTCACGCAGCGCGCGGCCGACCATCTCGCGCAC
>CAZYHE010000541.1:0-3734 GCA_964647225.1 uncultured Anaerolineales bacterium | reverse complement strand
GCCTCCGTGATAGGTGATAGAATTACGGGCGCTGAGCCGGTCGAAGCGCCTTTCGACAAGCTCAAGGCACGTCGTACACAAACGGTGTCCCGGCCAGGTAATCGGCCAGGCTGCCGGCGCGTTGATCGCGCGCTGAGAGCACCGGATCAGCCACCGGCCACGCGATGCCGAGCGCGGGATCGTTCCACGCGATGCCGCGCTCGCGCGCCGGGTCATAGACATGGCTCACTTTGTAGAGCACCTCGGCTTCGTCGCTCAGCACGCAGAAGCCGTGCGCAAAGCCGACCGGGACGTACATCTGCCGGAAGTTATCGGCGCTCAACTCCGCGCCGAACCATTGGCCGAAGGTCGGCGAGCCGCGGCGGATGTCCACCGCGACGTCCCAGATGGCCCCGCGCACCACGCGCAGCAGCTTGACCTGGGCGGCGGGCGACAATTGGTAGTGCAGCCCGCGCAGCGTCCCCCGCACCGATTTCGAGTGATTGTCCTGCACGAAGATGGTCTCGATGCCGTGGCCGCGCAACACTTCTTGATTATAGCTCTCGACGAAAAAGCCCCGCGGGTCCACGAACACGCGTGGGGTAATGACCAGGATGCCGGGCAATGGGGTGGTCTCGACTTGCATTCCGGTAGCATCTCCTCGTTGGGGGTCTGGCGTTTGCACGCGCCGCCATTATACCCGCGCAGCGGCGGATCGCCAATGTGATGCACGCAGGTTGCGAACCCCCGGCCGGTCTTGGCGCTTCCCGCGCTTGCACGTATAATGCCCAACGACGACCTTGAAGCATTTTGGAGTAATCATGCACGACGATATCCTGTCCGGTCTGAACCCGGCGCAGCGGGAAGCAGTCACCACGGTGAAAGGCCCGGTGCTCGTGTTGGCCGGCCCAGGTTCCGGCAAGACGCGCGTGCTGGCGCACCGCGTCGCCTATCTGCTGCGCGCGGCCGGCGCGCACCCGCGCGCGGTGATGGCGGTCACGTTCACGAACAAGGCCAGCCAGGAGATGCGCGACCGGATCAACCGGCTGCTGGGCGAGGCGGTTCCTACCAGCACCGGCTGGAAGGGGCTGACGATCGGGACGTTTCACGCCATCTGTGCGCGGATTTTGCGTCAGGAGGCCGCGTCCGCACACCTCAGTGAAAACTACGTGATCTTCGACGACGGCGAACAGGCGACCGCGGTCAAACAGGCGTTACGCGATCTCAACCTGGACGACAAGCTCTATCGCCCCGAAGCGATGCGCGGGGCCATCTCGAAGGCCAAGAACGAGCTGATCAAGCCGGCCGACTTCGAGACGAACACCTACTGGGCCGAAGTCGCGCGCCGCGTGTACGTCCGCTACGAAGAGATCCTGACAGCCAACAGCGCGCTGGATTTCGACGACCTGCTCTGTCGCACCGTTTACCTGCTTCGGGAGGCGCCCGACGTGCTGCGGCGCTACCAGGAGCGGTACGAGTACGCGCTGGTGGACGAGTTCCAGGACACGAACATCGCCCAATACGAGATGGTGCGCTTGTTGGGCGACAAATATCGCAACGTCTTCGCGGTGGGCGACGAGGATCAATCGGTCTACAGTTGGCGCGGGGCCGACTACCGCAACGTCCAGCGGTTCCGCGAGGACTTTCCCGGCGCCAAAGTGATCCTCCTGGAGCAAAACTATCGTTCCACACAGATCATCCTCGACACCGCCAACGCGATCATCGCCCGGAACACCCACCGCACGCCGAAGACGCTGCGGACGGACCGCGGCCGCGGGCTGGAGATCGTCGTCCACGAAGCGTATGACGAATCCGACGAGGCGACCTTTGTGGTCAGTACGATCCAACGCCTGATCTCGCGCGGCGACGCCAGGCTCGGCGATTGCGCGGTGATGTATCGCACCAACGCGCAATCGCGCGCACTCGAAGATGCGTTCGTGGCGCGCGGGATGCCCTACCGGCTGGTCGGCGGCACGCGCTTCTACCAGCGCAAGGAGATCAAGGACGCGCTGGCCTATCTGCGCGTGGTGCATAACCCGGCCGACAGCCTGGGCCTGACGCGCATCCTCAATGTGCCGCCACGCAACATCGGCGAGAAGACGGTCAGCGCGCTGGCCTCGTGGAGCACCGCGCTGGACCTCCCGATGACCGCGGCGCTGGCGTTGACCGCCGGCGACTTGGCCAGCCCGTTCCTGCCGGCTGAGGCCGCGGCCCGCTTCGAGAAACCGCCCCAGCATCCCTTCGCCGCAGGCGCGCAGCGGTCGTTGATCGCCTTCTACCGGATGCTGTCGGGTTGGTACGCGGCCAAGAACGGCTTGACGGTCGCCGAGTTGCTCGACAAGGTCACGGAGCAGTCGGGGTACGCCACATGGCTGCGCGACGGCACCGAGGAGGGGGAAGATCGCTGGGGAAACCTCCAGGAGTTGCACACGGTCGCGGCGCATTACGATGATTTCCCGCCGGAGCTCCGCCTGACGGCCTTCCTGGAAGAAGTCGCGCTGGTATCCGACCAGGATGAGCTGGTGGAGGAGAAAGATCGCGCCACCCTCCTGACGCTGCACACGGCCAAAGGTCTGGAATTCCCGGTGGTCTTCATCGTCGGGCTGGAGGAGAACATCCTCCCGCACAGCCGCAGCCTGGAAGACCCGGACCAAATGGAGGAAGAACGGCGGCTGATGTACGTCGGCGTGACGCGGGCCAAAGATCGGGTCTACCTGGTCCGGGCCTTCCGGCGGATGATCTGGGGGCGGACCGAGATCAACGAACCCTCGCGCTTCCTGCGCGACGTGTCACAAGCGATCAAGAGCGGGACAGCCAACACCGGCCGCCGCCTGGATGACGACGACCGGCCGTCACGCGCCCCCGCGGCGTCGAGCATGATGCGCGACCTGCCGGGCCGCTCCCCAGCGCGTGCGACCAGCGCGCCCCCGCCCAACGCGCCAGCGCCGCTCCGAAGCAGCGGCGCGCTTGCGAACGCCGCCCGCCCACCGGTCGCGGGGCAGCGGCCGGCGACGGGCAGCCCGGCGGCTCCCGCGCGCACCGCCAATGGAGACGCGCCACGCGCGCTCCAATTCAAGTCCGGCGACCGGGTCAGCCACGGGCTGTTCGGCGAAGGGATCGTGCTCAAGGTGGAGCCGGCGCTTGATGATGAAGAGGTAACGGTGGCGTTCCCCGGCAAGGGCACGAAGACGCTGTTGGCGAGCTTTGCCAAGTTGAGGAAGGTTGGGTGAACTCAGTTCCATCAGGAAAGGTGCGGCCTACGTGGCGGGGTGGCTGTTATAGGTTTCCAGATTATACCGCTTGCGTTCCTCTCGCAACGTGCCCAGCATCTCCTCGATGCTTATACCGGCTGCCAAGCGCGCCTGTTCGATCTCGCGCGCCAACTCCGTAACAATTGGTGTCACTTCGGTCGAGACCTGGATGCCGGCGAAATCTACCATCTGAGAATCAGATTTCATGGTATGCAATCCCCGATATGCTCACACAGCCTGTCCGTCGCGCAGCCAGGCGCGGTGCAGCAGCCAACGCCCTGTCGCGACCGCGCACCGCAGCTCGAACGTCTCGCGTTCCGCGGTGCAGACCAGGTAGCAGCGCCACTGGACGCCATCACTCGTCTCATCCCACTGGCGACCCCAATCCGCGATGGGGCGCGTGCGTTCGCGCCAGGTGAACGCATGCGGTTGCACGTCGCCATCCGGCAGGAAACGCGCCTGGACGAGAATCGGTTCGTTGATGAATTCTGGGGTTAACATGTT
>CAZYHE010000540.1:0-3751 GCA_964647225.1 uncultured Anaerolineales bacterium | reverse complement strand
CTGAGCTGGCCGGCGAAGCGATCCATGAGGCCCTGCGTGCGCGCCGACTTCGGTGTGCCCATCCCGCCATGATTTTCCCGCCATGCCAACTTGACAAGCGCGTCGCCTTGCGTATAATGTAGATTGTATACAATCTACATTATACGATCATGGCTTGGCGGCCAGGTCAAAGGCGCGTGTCATGGTTCAGCCCGTTTTCGCACCTATCGAAGCTCGCACCATCCAGCACGAAATCGTGGATCTCATCCGCGACGCCGCCCTGCGCGGCGATATAGACTTGGGCCAACACCTCCCCGAACAAGAGCTTGCCGAACAGATGCGCGTGAGCCGCATTCCCGTCCGTGAGGCGATGCGTCAGTTGGAGCAGGAAGGGCTGGTGATGCGCATCCCCAACCGCGGCTGCTTCGTCGCCGATTTCACCGAACAAGACGTGGCCGAAATCTTCTCGCTGCGCGCGGCCCTCGAGATCATGGCGATCGAGCTGGCGACCCACAATCTGGCCCCATCCGACATTGCCAACTTACGGGAAATCATCGAGGCCCAACGCGCGGCCCGCGCCGTGCGCAACTTCAACGAGCTGACCCAGCTCGATCTCAGGTTCCATGAATATATCTGCGTCAAAGCCAACCACAGCCGGTTGCTGAAGACATGGCGCTCGCAATACGTCCAGGCGCTCATCCTGATGAATCGCCGATTTAGGCTGCTGCCCAACTACACCCCCGATACTGTCGTGCCAGACCATACACAGATCATCGCCGCACTGGAACGCAGGGACGCACCGGCTGCCATCGAGCTGACCAAAACGATCAGCCAGCGCGTTACCAGTGAGTGTATTGAGATCATTCGACAGCGCGCACCGCTGGCCCCCGTCAATGGCGCGCGTTCGCTCAGGCTGCCGACGCGTCAGAGCTAGGCAGACGCGGGAAGGAGGCGCCCGATCACAAATTCCGGTCGAACGTGTTTCGGAGATTGGCTGAGGCGTCGGCCCTGTGGGGCTTTTTCACGCTGAGCCGGTCGGTTGTCAACCCCTGCCCCCGGCTTTTCAACGGTGTCTGACTGGTCAAATCTTGCCACACAAAGGAGAGGCAAAAATGGAACCGATTGATCGCAGTCTGACGAAACGCTTGCAACAAGGCAAGCTGTCTCGCCGCGAGTTCATCGTCGCCGCGTTCGCCGCTGGCGCTACGATGTCAGGCATTGCCACCGCCCTGGCATCGTGCGCGCCGGCGCCCACGCCCGCCCCAGCCGCAACTTCCGCCGCTTCGTCTGCCGCCGCGAAATCCGCCTTCCCGGCCGGTAGTAAACTGGCGATGAAGCTGCGTGCTGCGTTCATGCCACAAGGCAACGAAGTGCTTGCCACGCTGATCAAGGAGTGGGGCAAGAAGAATGGCGTCGAAGTCGCGGTGGACATTGTTTCGATGAACGACTTGCAGACGATTGCCGCCACTGCCGTCGAAACCGGCGCCGGCCCCGACATCATCGAAATCAATCAAGGCACGGCCCATCTGTACGCGGAAAAATTGGTTGATGCCAGCTCAGTCTGCAACGATCTGGCAAGCCGATTTGGTGGTTACTACGCCGCCGCCGAAGAAGCGTGCAAGGTCAATGGCAAATGGATGTCGGTCCCACGCTTTTTCGCGCCGCACGCCATCAACTATCGCACCGACCTGTTCAAGAAAGTAGGTTTCGAGACGCCGCCCAAGACGTACGATGATCTGCTGGCAGTGGGCAAGGCGCTGGTTGACGCCAAGCTGCCGCCCATCGGTTTCCCCGTGAGCCATGCCGTGGGCGATGGGAATGACTGGAACTACGCGTTGCTCTGGTCGTTCGGCGGTTCGGATGTTGCAAAAGACGGCAAGACCGTTGCCATAGATTCTGCGCAGACGCGCGCGGCGCTTGCGTATATGCAGAAACTCTTTGCGCTGATGCCTAAGGATGTCCTGGCATGGGATGATTCGAGCAACAACACGGCGATGCTCGCAGGGGCTATTTCGGCAACGAACAATGCCGCGACCGTCTACGGAGCCGCGCGCAATCAGAATACGCAGTTCAAGACCACTGATGCATCGGGCAAGGAAGTCTCTGCCGCGCTGCACACCGTCGTCGGTCACTTCCCCTATCCAACAGGGCCTGCCGGGCGCATTACTTACGGCGAGTTCATGTCATCCGCCATCCTGGGTTACTCCAAGAACGTTGATGCCGCCAAGGCATTGCTCACGTATCTGAACGAGCCGACACAGATGAATCCGTGGGTCGCGCCCAACCTGAGCTTCGTCTTCCCGCCGCTCAAGGCATTCAAAGACGATCCGCTCATGCCCTGGAACACGAATCCGAACCTGGCCCCGTTCAAGGACTATGCCGATACTTGCCACTTGCCGGGCTATCCCAGCACCAACTTCAGCAAAGGCACGGCCGCATACGCCAAGTGGATTGTCGTGGACCTGTTCGCCAGCGTTTGTTCGGGCACATCCATTGACGCCGCCATTGCACAAGCCAAGACACAACTGACCAGCATCTACGGCGGTTGATTCCTCCGCTCCTTCGACATTCCGGCACGGGGAAACCTCTGCCGGAATGTCGAAGCATGACTATGGAGCCTGTATGAGCGTCTCCACTACTCGCACAGTGAAGAAAAGCCGCCTGCAATCGGTGAGCGGCTGGCTCGATCGTGACGCGCGTCTCGGCCCGTTGATGATCGCGCCCGCGGCGATCTTGCTGATCGTTCTGATCGGGTATCCGTTTCTCTCAGGTATCTACCTGGGGTTCACCGACCGCATCATCGCGCGTTCGGATACGGGGCACTTCATCTGGTTCAAGAACTACCTTGATCTGCTCAAGGACAGCATTTTTCTGAAAACGGTAATCAACACGTTCAATTATGCTTTCACGGCAGTGTTCTTCAAGCTGGTGTTGGGCATGTTGATGGCGCTCGTGCTCGACCAGGTCACCGTGCTCAAGAATCTCTTTCGCGGCGTGCTTTTGCTGCCGTGGATCATCCCAACCTCATTGAGCGCGCTGGGCTGGCTCTGGATGTTTCAGCCGCAATTCAGCGTGCTCAATCGGCTCTTGCTCGACTCCGGGATCATCCAGGATAAAATCATTTGGCTCGGCTCGCCGTTTTGGGCCGACGACTTCGACCTGCACGAGGTCGGGACGCCGGAGGAGGCGTGGAAGCTCGCGGCGAGCGCGGGCCGCGTCGCCTACATCGGCGACGAACCGGAACGGGCGCAGGCGGCAGGCGCCGCCGCCGCGGCGTGCAACCCCGAGACGCTCGTCGCGCGGCTCAACTGGGAGCGCGCGTACAAGAGCGAGTACGAGGTCGCTTGCCTCGAGGAGGCCGAGAAGATGGCCTCCTGGGGCCATCGCGCCGCACTCGCGGCCTTCGACCAAGGCGCGAGCGAGCTCGAAGTGCACCACGCGTACCTCGCCGCGGTGCGCTGCACGGAGGCGGAACTCCCGTACCCCACGATCATCGGACACGACGAGAAGGGTGCGATCCTGCACTACACCGGCAAGCGCATGCAGCGCGACGGCCGCGTGCTCTTGATCGACGCCGGCGCGCGCCACTTGGGCTACTGCTCGGACATCACGCGCACTTGGACGCGCAAGGAATGCGACACGCGCTTCCGCCACCTCGTGAAGGGCATGGACAAGCTCCAGTTGGAGCTCTGCGACAAGGTGGTCCCCGGTCTGCCCTATCCCGATCTCCACGCGGCCGCGCACGTGCTCATCGGCGACCTGCTGCACGAGC
>CAZYHE010000539.1:1503-3758 GCA_964647225.1 uncultured Anaerolineales bacterium | reverse complement strand
GCCAGGCTCTCCATCTTCACCTTTGTCTGGCACACCGAACACTCGGCCCATTCCTTGCTGGCGACGACGAGCAGCCCCTGGCAATTGGGGCACGGCTGCGGCAGCGGCCGCCGCCAGGAGGTGAAGTCGCACTTGGGATAGTTGGCGCAGCCGTAGAAGATCCGGCCGGCGCGGCTGCGGCGCTCCACCAGGTCGCCCCGATCCTTGGGACAGGCGACCCCCAGGCGGGCCACAATCGGCCGGGTATAGCGGCACGTCGGGTAGTTGGCGCAGCCGATGAACTTGCCGAACCGCCCCAGCTTGATCACCAGGTCGCCGCCGCACTCCGGGCACGCCTCCCCGATCTTCTCCGGCTCGACCGACACCTTCTGCATGGTGCGCTCGGCATGCTGGAGCAACGGGCCGAAGGAATCGTAGAAGTCGCGCAACACCGGCGCCATCTGCTCCTCGCCGCGCGAGATGCTGTCGAGATGCTCCTCCATGGATGCGGTGAAGCCGACGTTGAAGACAGAGTCAAAATACTGCACCAGCAAATCATTGACGGTAAAGCCGAGATCGGTCGGCGTCAGCTTGCGCTCCTGCCGCTCCACATAGCCCCGGTCAATGATAGTCGAGATGATGGCCGCATAGGTGCTCGGCCGGCCGATCCCGTTCTCTTCCAACGCCTTCACGAGGGTCGCCTCGGTGTAGCGCGGCGGCGGCTGGGTGAAATGCTGTTCGGGGATCAACCGCAGCAGATCGAGCGGCTCGCCGCGTGTCAGATCGAGGAGAATCTCCCGTTCGGCCACCTCGCTGGACGTGCCCGTGTGCGTCTGAGCGCCATTCCCGGCTTTGGCGGTGTCTTCGTCGCCCGCCGCCCGTCGCCGATCATCCGCGGCCGGTCGTCCATCTTCGGCCGGGCCACTGGCGCCTTCGGAATAGACCACCAGGAAACCGGGGAAGCGCACCTTCGATCCGCTGGCCCGGAGCAGATAAGGGCGCTCGGTCGCGGCCGGCTGACCCGCCTCCACGTCCACGGTCAGTGTGTCGTAAATCGCGGCCGCCATCTGGCTGGCGACGAAACGCTGCCAGATCAGCTCGTACACCCGGAGTTGATCGCGTGAAAGCTTGTCGCGCAACATCTGCGGGGTGCGCCGGCTGGAGGTGGGCCGGATCGCTTCATGCGCCTCTTGGGCGTTCTTCGAGCGCGTCTTGTAGACGTTCGGCTCCGGCGGCACATATTCCGGGCCGTAGGTTTCGGCGATCAGCGCGCGCGCCTCGGTCTGGGCCTCCTGCGCCACATTGACGCTGTCGGTGCGCATGTAGGTGATCAGGCCGACCACGCCCCCCTCGCCGACATCAATCCCTTCGTAGAGGTCCTGGGCCGTGCGCATGGTGCGCTGCGCGGTCATGCCGAGCTTCTGGCCGGCGTCTTGCTGGAGGGTGCTGGTGGTGAACGGTGGGTTCGGCCGCCGGCGGCGCTCGCTGCGCTTGACCGAAGCCACGGTGTAGCTGGCGCTTTCGAGATCGGCCAGGATCGCAGCCGTGTCGGCCCGATTCTTCAGATCGGCTTCCTGACCGCGGATGCGGATCAGCCGGGCGACGAAGCTCGGCCGCGGCCTTTGGGCACGCGTGGCAAGCTGGGCCAGGTCAGCGTCAATAGACCAATACTCGACCGGGACGAACGCCGTGATCTCACGTTCCCGCTCGACGATCAGCCGCACCGCCACCGTTTGGACGCGGCCGGCCGAGAGGCGGCTCTTCACCCGATCCCACAGCAGCGGGCTGACCTGGTAGCCGACCAGCCGATCGAGGATGCGCCGCGCCTGCTGGGCATCCACCAGGCGCATATCAATCTCGCGGGCGTGCGCAAAGGCTTCGTCAATGGCGCTCTTGGTGATCTCATGGAAGACCACGCGGCGCACCCGGTCGGCCGGAACCTCGACCGCCTCCAACAGGTGCAAGGCGATCGCCTCCCCTTCGCGGTCGGGGTCAGTCGCCAGAAAAATCTCGTGCGCGCCCGCCGCGGCCGCCTTCAGCGTTTTGACGACCTCCTTCTTCTCATCGGGCACACGATACGTCGGGGCGAAATCGTGCTCCACATCCACCGACAGCCGCGACTTGAGCAGATCACGCACATGCCCCACGGACGCCCGCACATCGTAGCTCTTGCCCAGGAAGCGGCCCACCGTGCGCGCCTTCGCCGGCGATTCGACGATCACCAGCCGGCCGCTGCCGCCCGCGGCGGAACGCCGGGACGCCGGCGCCTTCTCGGC
>CAZYHE010000539.1:0-1403 GCA_964647225.1 uncultured Anaerolineales bacterium | reverse complement strand
CCCCTTGTTTCCCCGCTTCCTTGTCTACCCCTTGTTTCCTTGTTTCCTTGTCTACTCGGACCGCAACCACCGGCTTCTCCAGCCCGGCATGATCCACCGTCGCGCCGATCTTGAAGAGCCGCGTGCCGCATTCGCCGCAACGCCCCTCGGCGGCCGGCCGGCCGTTCGCCATGAAGATGGCGCGACCCTCCTTCATGGCCCGCAGCGCCTTGCACTTGACGCAGTACGCCTGCGTCTCCGCGGTCAGCGGCGCCGACGGCGACTCCGCAGCCTCACCCGGCGCCCCGTGTTTCCCTATTTCCTCGTCTACGCGTTCTATAATCAGTTCGTTTTCAGCCATGCGTTTTCTACAGATACCTTTGCTTTCCTTGCGCGGCCAGCTTGTCCACCACGGCGCGCATACGTTGCACCTGGTCACGCGCGCAAACCATCACCACATCGGGCGTTTCGACGATCACCACGTCCTTCAAGCCGATGGCCGCGATCAACCGGCCCTCGCTGCGCACCAGGCACGCCTCGGTGTCCAGCAGGACCGCCTCGCCCATGACGACATTGCCGTGGTCGTCGCTCGGCAGGATATTAAGCAATGAACCCCAATCGCCGATATCGCTCCAGCCGATCTCGACCGGGATGACCGAGACCCGCTCGGCGCGCTCCATGATGCCGTAGTCAATCGAGACCCTGCGCACCTTGGGCCACTCGACCGCCAGGACCTCCGCCGCGCCGGCCGTGCCAAGCGCCGCGGCGATGCGCTGCAGCGCGGCATACGATTCGCCCTGCTGCGCGGCAAACTCGGCCAGCAGCCGGTCGGCGCGCCAGATAAACATGCCGCTGTTCCAAACGTAGCGGCCATCCGCCAGAAAGCGATCGGCCGTGGGTTGGTTAGGTTTCTCGATGAAGCCCGCCGAGCGATAGACCGGCAGGCCATCCACCATCACCTGCGCTTCGCCCAGGTGGATATAGCCGAAGCCGGTCGAAGCGAAGGACGGCCGGATGCCCAGGGTCGCGATCGTGCCATCGGCCGCGACCTCCGCCGAGGCCGCCAGCGCCGCACGAAAGCCGGTCGTGTCCAGGATGTAATGATCGGCGGTCAGCATCACCATCACCGCGTCGGGATCCTGGTGCAGCAAATTAATCGCCGCGAGCGCCGCCGCGGGCGCCGAATCGCGGCCCGACGGCTCCAGGATGAAATTCGTCGCGGGCACTTCCGGGGTCTGCGGCCGGAGGACATCGGCCAGGAGCGCGTTGGTCACGACGAAGATGCGCTCCGGCGGGAACAGCGGCGCCAGACGGTCCACCGCGTGCTGGAACATCGTCCGCTCGCCGATCAGCTTCAACGATTGTTTGGGCAGGCTTTTGCGGCTCAGCGGCCACAACCGCGTGCCGGACCCGCCCGCCATGAT
>CAZYHE010000538.1:0-3773 GCA_964647225.1 uncultured Anaerolineales bacterium | reverse complement strand
TAGACGGTCGTCACGCCAGCCACGGTTCCCTTGACGCGATTGCCCTCCGCATCATAGAGGAAGCTGGCGCTCACGCTGCCGCCGGTGATGGCGGTGAGGCGATTGTCGTCGTCGAAGCTCTGGGTGTAGCTTACCCCGCCCACCGTGCGGCTGATCTGGTTGCCCACGGCGTCATCATACAGCCCCGATCCGCTCGTGGCAACGCGTTGCCACGAGCGGATCGGGGCACTCGGCATCCATCACTCCACCGCGAGAGGCGGTTGAGCCTAGCCCAACGCCGATGATGTATGCCTGCGCAGATACCTGACCGTTAGCCAGCCATGTATTCCGCCCACAACTGCGCAGATCGCAAGCACACCGCCCCACGTCGTCGCTGATAATTCCCAATCTTCGGTCATCAGATAGGCAATTCCTACTGCGATAACTCCTGCTAGGACACCAAGCAGAACACCAATGCTCATCGCTGACCAATCGCTGACGCCGCCGCGATACGATATCAATCGGTACAGAATCCAGGCGTTGATCCCACCACCAAGAACGGCCGGCGGCAGGGTCACCACCAACAGAGCAACTGCCATCAGAAAGAGCACCCCCCATTCGCCGGACTCCCAGACAGACCAGTCAACCAAGATCGTCAAAAGATCAAGCCCCAGGATCAGCAGGGCGAGCATCGCCGGGAGCACAGCGCCCATCCAAACGCCGCGCCATACCGCACGCCACGTTTGGCGTTTGCTGGAATTGCCCGCCGTGGAAGGGTTCATCATCACCTCCCTGGCGCGCTGGCGATATTCGCGGCCAACCATTCAGCCAAATCGACATTCGTGGCGAAACCCAGCGAATTGACCATCAGACCCAAGCGATACCCTCGAACGCTCAGGCGCAGATCCTCCATACTGTTGCCCACGCGTGTGTCGAGAGGGCCGTACCGGGATGGATCAAGCATTCTCTGCAGGGCCGCATCGCGCGCGGCACGGTCACCAGAAGCATCTGCCGCCAGGGCTTCGTGGAATGCATCTCGGTCTTGCGTTGGATCATAGTTGAGCCGCTTGAGTGCAGCTAAACCTGCCTGCACAATGATCCCGAGATCTTTATCGCTGTATTGCTCATGAGCGATAATGGTGGGCAACCAGTCGCCTCTCATGCCCATGTTCACGGCCGTCAAGAAGTGACCAACCTGAGTGCTTTGCGGACTCGGTTCGGATGGCCGCCATGTGCGATACCAGATGTCGTCTTGGAACTCCTTGGCGAAGCCAGCATCCCCCTTCTCTGCGCCGATTCCTGCGAAGTTCGACCTCAGCAAGCCGCCCCCGAAACGCTGCACACGGCCGCTGAGCATCGGCAGACCCTGAGTCTGGCGCAGTACTTGGCGCATCCGTTGCACGCCCGATACTGGCCCTCCGCTTGCGACGCGCCTGATTACCCTGCCAATTGGAGTTGAGTAGTAGTTGGGATAGGTGCTTGGACTGTAGTAGGTGTATCCCTTGGGGGTGAACTGAATGCGATCACAGTCATCTTCGCAAGCATAGTGTCCCGAAGGATCTTGGTAGCGCAGCGGGTTCCCGCCGACATAAGCATACCGGTTGAACGTCCTCGGATCCCCCGGACCCGGCACCAACGCATCCGCGCTGATGAAGATGCCGACCTGCGCATCATACCACCGCGCGTTGTAGAAGGACAAACCTTCACCGCCCGGCAAGCCCTGCTCGTGGTACTGGCCGGTGAAGCGTTTGGTCGTGATGTCTGCGAAGGCGCTGCCCCCGCGATTGCCACCATACGGGTAGTAGAAGTTGCGGCTCTTGACGGTGCCGTCCTGGTTGACCAGCACGCTCGTGCTGCGTAAGTGGTCGCTCACCACGTAAAATACGCCGTTGTCGGTCGCGTAGCCCGTGCGCCGGATGGCGCCGCCCTCGTAGTACTTCGTGACTGCGCCGTTTTGCCATTCGTACAATCCCGCGAGGTAGACGGTGGTCACGCCACCCACGGTACCCTTGACGCGGTTCCCTTCCGCATCATACACGAACGTCGCGCTCACGCTGCCGCCGGCCACGCCGAGCAGGCGGTTGTCGTAGTCAAAGCTCTGTGTGTAGGCGGTTCCGCCGATGGTGCGCGAGGTCTGGTTGCCCACGGCGTCGTAGCTGTACGTGTTGCCGAACGCACCCGTCACCGCGTGCGGTTTCGTGCCGTAGGTATAGGCATTGCCGTTGTAACTTGTGAGGTTGCCGATGGCGTTGTAGGTGTAGGTGTGGTTGTACTGGCCCGTGCCCGCGGCATTCGTCGCGGCCGTGGTCAGCCGGTACAGCCAGTCGTAGCCGAACGTCTGCATCTGGTTGGCGTTGGCCGCGTCAGTGAGGGTCTGGACGTTGCCCGCCAGATCATACGTGTAGGCCAGCTTTTGCAGCGCCTCGAACGGGGCAGTCTTGCCGGCCTTGAGCGTCTCCAGGCGCAGGGTGCTCGGATTGTAGACCGACTGCCGCGTGAAGCCGTTGGCCCCGGCATCGAGGCGCTGCTCGATGGCCTGCCCCCGCGCGTTATAGGTCGTGCTGGCGACGTACGGCGTGCCGTCGTCGCCCGTCACGCTGCTGAGCTGGCCCACCGTGTTGTAGCCGAAAGTGACGACTTCCCCCTGTTGGCCGGCATTGCCGCCGGGGTAGCGCAGCGTGGCGCGCTGGCCCGCGGTGGTGTAGGTGGTGTCGAAGCGGAAGACGCCGCCGCCCGCGCCCGGCACCGTGGTTTGCTGCTGGGTCGGCCGGTTGCGCACGTCGTAGGCCACGGTCCATACCTCGATCGTGCCCTGGCTGCTGAAGGCCTTGCTCTTGGAGGGCAGGCCGAGCTGTCCAGCGGCGTCGTAGAGCCATTCGGCCAGGATGTACCCGCTGGCGCTGTCCTGGCGCTTGCGGATCAGCCGATTCAGCGCGTCGTATTCCAGGTGGAGCCAGCGGTTGGCGCCATCTTTTTGGCTGGTCAGGTTGCCGGCGTTGTCGTAGCCGTAGGCCCAGCTCCCCATGTCCGGGTCGCTCATGCTCGTCTTGCGGCCCAACAGGTCGTAGCCGATGGTCGTCAGGTTGCCAGTTGCATCGCGCACCTGCGCCAGCGCGCCGGTCAGCGAGTAGGTGTAGTTGGTGGTGTAGGTGACGCCGCCCGTGTTGTACTCGGTGACGCGCACGGTCTGCCCAAAGGCGTCGGCGGTCGCGTCTTGGCGGTGGTCATTGGCGTCGTAGGCGGCGGTCGTCCAGCCGTCGTAGGTGGCACGCGTAGCCCACAACTGGGTCGCGCCGCTGCGCGTCTCGCTCCGCAGCGCCCGCCCTAGCTCGTCGTAAGTGGTGTAGCTGTAGTTCGCCAGGCTGCTCCAGGTGGGCGTCACGTAGCCGCTGCCGGCCGCGCCTGCCAGCTCGTACGCCGCGCTCTGGTAGGCGGTCTGTCCCAGGGTATCGAGGCCGGTGGCGGCCACGGTGCGGTTGCCGTTCGCCAGCGGCGCCTGGCTTTGCAGGCTGCGACCGAAGCCGTCGAAGTAGCCCCAGGCTTCCAGGTAACCGCTGGTCGCGGCGTCCTTGAGTTGCCGGGTCTTGATCCAGGCCGGCCGCGCTTCGGGCGCGTAGACGAATTCCTTGCTCGCCGGACCATTCGTCGGCTCGGTGGGCAGCCAGACCTTGACCAGCCGGCCGAACACATCGTATTGCGCCGTGGTGACGCGGCCGTTGATATCCGTGACGCTGGTGGGTGCGCCCCAACCGGGATCCACGACCGTGCTGCTGGTCTGGCTCAGCGCGTTGGTC
>CAZYHE010000537.1:0-3777 GCA_964647225.1 uncultured Anaerolineales bacterium | reverse complement strand
CCGACTACCTCGGCCGGATTCCCGCGCCCTGCCAGGCGATTCTGCGGCAGGTGGGCGCGGAACTCAGCAAATAGAACCGGGAGATTTTATGTCAGCGAAACCAATTCAACAACGTGGCTTTGTGGACGCCGCCGACTTCGGGTTCTCGCCCGAAGCGAGTGGGATGGAGAACGCCAGGGCGCTCCAGCGCGCCGTGGACGGATGCGGCACGATCATCGTGAGCCAGCCGGGCGTCTACAAGATCGCCGACACCGTCTTCCTCGGCAGCCACACCTCGCTGGTCTTCGGCAACGATGTGTTGCTCAAGAAAGTGGATGAACAGGGGCCGTTCACGCATGTGCTTCTCAACAAAGGCGCGTTGACCAGGACGTTCGACGAAAACATCACCGTGGATGGGCTGCACATCGTCGTCAACGGCGTAGACGTGCGCAAGTTCCTGGCCTATGGTCTTCATGGTCAGCTCGCGTTTTTCTACGTCAAGGATCTGCGGATCGAGCGCTTCCGCTGCATGGATCTTGGCCGGGCGCAGTATGCCATCCATGTCTGTACCTTCGAGGACGTTCTCATCAACGATGTGATCATCAAGGGCGACAAGGATGGGGTGCATCTGGGCCGCGGCAAGCGTTTCACGATCAGCAACGGGGTCTTCCAGACCTTCGACGATGCGGTCGCGCTCAACGGGCAGGACTACGATGTGGGCAATCCCGAAATGGGTTGGATCGAAGATGGCGTGGTGGAGAAGTGCTGGGACTTGAATGCCGAGAAGACGACCGGCTTCTTCTGCCGGATCGTGGCCGGCGGCTGGATTGACTGGCGGCCGGGGATGGCGGTGCAGAAGTCGGACACGGTCGTCTCGGCCGGCCGGCTCTATCGCGTCCAGGCCGATCCTGACGGGACGATCTATACCTCGACCACCCAACCCACGCACGAGCACGGCAGCCAGGTGCTCGACGGCATCACCTGGGGCGCGGGCCAGACCGACGTGACCTATACGGCCGGCGTGCGGAACGTCGTGTTTCGCGATATCTTCCTGTACAAACCGCGCATCGGCTTCTCGGTGCATTTCTCGAAGGACAAATACGATCGGTCGTATTATCCGGGCGCTGAGATCCCCGTGCAGGAGCAGCTTACGTTTGACAACGTCCGGGTGCTGCACGATCAACCGACGCCGCTGTTTGAGATCAACACGCCGATGGATGTCATCACCCTCATCAATTCGAGTCTGCGGAACAACCGAATCGAGTTTCGCAGCAACGACGCGCTGCCGGACTACCTGAAGACCCGAATCAACATGGTGGGCTGTGTCTTCAATCAGAAGGGAACGCTGGAATTGGTGACAAACAGCGTGGCGGGCAAAGAGATTGCCCTCAAAACATCGGCCAGTACCGAACTGCACGATGACTTCACGGCGCGCGTTGTGCCCGGCAAAGGCCGCATCACGGTCGAGTCGGATCTGACAGGCCTGAAGGCCTGAGGCTTAAAAGGAGCGCACCCATGACACTGAACCTACCCTACCGCCAGATTCACCTTGACTTTCACACCAGCCCGCACATCGCGGGGGTTGGGGCGGATTTCGACCCCGCCGAATTTGCCGATACGCTGGCCCGCGCCCACGTCAACTCGGTGACGGCCTTCGCCCGCTGCCATCACGGCATGATCTACTACGAGTCGGCGGCGCACCCGGAGCGCGTACATCCGGGCCTGGTGCGGCGCGACCTGCTGCCGGCGCAGATCGAGGCGTGTCACCGCCGCGGCATCCGCGTGCCGATCTACACCACCGTGCAGTGGGACGACTTCAGCGCGGACGCGCACCGCGAGTGGCTGTGTGTGGACGAGGAGGGGCGGCTGGCCGGGACCAAGCCGCTGCAGGCTGGCTTCTATCGCACGCTGGACGTCTTCCACCCCGGCTATCGCCAATTCCTGAAGGATCACATCGCCGAGATCTTCCGCCTGATGCCGGTGGATGGGCTGTTCCTGGACATCGTGCAGGTTAAGCCCTCGCTGGCGCGGCATTGGCTGGATGCGATGGATGACGCCGGGTTCGACCCGGGTGATGAGGCCGCGCGCCTGCGCTTCGCCCGCCGCGTGCTGGACGACTGGAAGCACGAGCTGAGCGATTTCATCCGCAGCCAGCCGGGCTACACCGACGCCTGCACCATCTTCTACAACGCCGGGCATGTCGGGCCGGGGGATCGCACCGCGGCCGCCGCCTATAGCCACTACGAATTGGAATCGCTCCCAAGCGGCGGATGGGGCTATCTGCACTTCCCGGTGGCCCAACGCTACGTGCGCGGGATGGGCAAGCCCACGCTCGGCATGACCGGCAAGTTCCATACCTCGTGGGGCGA
Source organism: uncultured Anaerolineales bacterium (assembly GCA_964647225.1). Lineage (GTDB taxonomy): Bacteria > Chloroflexota > Anaerolineae > CG2-30-64-16 > CG2-30-64-16 > CAZYHE01. The sequence continues at coordinate 1,429 of CAZYHE010000537.1, read as the reverse complement.
TTTTCACTCCTACAAGAACCCGGCCGCGCTGGAATTCGAGTGCTTCCACATGCTGGCGCTCGGCGCGCGCTGCTCGGTGGGCGACCAGTTGCACCCGACCGGCCGCCTCGACCCGTACACCTACGACCTGATCGGCGGCGCCTATGGCCGGGCCGCAGCGGTCGAGCCGTGGTGCGCGGGCGCTCAGCCGGTGGCCGACATCGGCATCTTCACCGAAGAGGAGTTCACCGCGGGCAACTTGACCCCCGGCCACAACCGGCTGCCGGATAGCATCTTCGGCGCGGTGCGCATGTTGCAGGAGATGCACGCCCAGTTCGACATCATCTCCAGCGACCGCGACCTGGCGCAGTATCGGCTGCTGATCCTGCCCGACGGCATCCCCGTGGACGCGGCGCTGGCGGCCCGGCTGGAAGCCTATCTGGACGCCGGCGGCGCGCTGATCGCCAGCCACAGGTCGGGACTGACGCCTGACGCTGCCGGCTTTGCCTCGCCGCGTTTCGGCGTGGACTATGTCGGCCCGGCTCCGTACAGCCCCGACTTCCTCGTGCCAGGCGACCTGCTGCGCGCAGGCAGCGGGCTGAACCCGACCGGCTATGCCATGTACGAGCGCGGGACGGAGGTGGCGGCCGCGACTGGAACTGAGGTGCTGGCCGAAGTCGAGGTCCCGTACTTCAACCGCACCTGGCGGCATTTCTGCTCGCACCGCCACACCCCATCGGCGCAGCGCATCGGCTATCCAGGGATCGTGCGCCGCGGCCGGGTCATCTACTTCAGCCACCCGATCTTCACGATGTATCAGTCCAACGCGCCGCTCTGGTGTCGCAAGCTGCTGGCCGCGGCCGTGGATCTGCTGCTGCCGGAGCCGGCGCTGACGATCCAGGCGCCGTCCAGCGTGATCGCCAGCCTCACCCGGCAGCCTGAGGCCGGCGGCCAGGTGTTGCATCTGCTGCACTACATCCCCGAACGCCGCGGCGCCGCCTTCGACGTGGTGGAGGATGTGATCCCGCTCTACAACCTGCCGATCTCCGTTCAGGTCGCGGGTCGGGTCACGCGCGTGGCGTGCGTGCCGCAGGGGGAGACATTGGCGTTCACCCAGGAGGGGGACCGCGTGCGCTTCACCGTGCCGGAGTTGAATGGGTATCAGGTGGTCGAGGTGGTGGCGTAGGCCCACAACCGCTGCTCTGAAAATAGCGCCCGCAGCGCCATTTTCATGCTGTTTGGTGAGCGCAGCTCATGTACGGTTGATTCCAGAACGTGACATTTGATGAAGACTTGCACGGCGACATTCGCACCGAAACGCAGCTTAGGTGCGCGTGTCGCCGTGCTGCGGGCCGGCCCTTCATTAGGTTGTCCATTGCCCGCTGGACTGACTAAATCAGTTCACTAACCAGCCCCAGGGCGTACATCACCACCAACAAGCCAAAAGCCC
>CAZYHE010000536.1:0-3783 GCA_964647225.1 uncultured Anaerolineales bacterium | reverse complement strand
GTGCTGATGACACTGACCTCGCCGCCATGCGCCTCGACGATCCGCTTGACGACCGCCAGGCCCAGACCGCTGCCCGAAAACCGCCGGGTGGCGCTGGTATCCGCCTGGTAGAAGCGCTCCCAGATGTGGGGCAGATCAACCGCTGAGATGCCGATGCCCTGATCCGCAACGCTTACCGCGACCCGCGTCTCGTGCAGCACGACTGTCACGGTTACTTCGCCGCCGGTCGGGCTGAACTTGATCGCGTTGCCCATCAGATTGTCCAGCACCTGGCCGAGCCGCCGCGCGTCACCGATGATGGGCGGCAGATCGGTGGGACTGCTGACGGTGATGCAGATCCCCGCGCTCTCGGCGGCGGCAAACGCCAACGCCACGCTGGCATCCACGATCTGGCTGAGGTTGAGAGTCTCCAGGCGCATCGGCTCGCTTTGTTCCCGCGTCAACGCGAGGATATCATTCACCATTTCGATGATCACATTCGAGCGTTGCAAGACCGTATGCAACGCTTCGGCCTGTTCCGGCGTGACGTGCCCCAGCACCCCTCTCTTCATAAGCTCAATGTAACCCTTGATCAGCATCAGCGGCGTGCGCAGTTCGTGTGAGATGTTCTGGATGAACTCATCCTTCACGCGATCCATGCGCCGCAGCTCTTCGTTGGCCCGCGCCAGTTTGTTCGCTTCGCTGCGCACCTCCTGATAGAGCCACGCGTTGTCAATCGCGATGGCGATCTGATTTGCCAACGTACTGAGGGCGGTGATATCTTCAGCGGAGAAGGGTTGTCCGTTGAGCTTCTCGCCAAAAATAAGCACGGCGAGCAACCGATCATGCGACCGCACGGGAATGAACAGCTTGCCCTGGAGCTTGTCCAACTCCTCGCGCTCGCGCGCCCACAGCGCCTTGAGCTGCGGCAGCAACTCGATTTCGGAGAGCAGCATCGGCCGGTTGTGAACGGTGAAATAGATGTGCAGCGGATGATCGGGCCGCCACTTGGCCGCCGGATAGGTTTCATATTGGCCCGCGGCCGCGATGCTCTGAATCTCGCCGGCGCCTTCATCGCGGGCCAGGAACACGGCCTGGCGGAGCGCCAACGTCGAGACGACTTGCTTCAGGATCAGTTCGGCCAACTCGGGCAGGGGGCGCAAGCGCGTGACCGCCCGGCTGACGTCCTCCAACATCAGGTGCAGGCTGTAATACTCGCGGGCGATCAGCCGGTTGGTAAATCGCTGCAGGGTCTGGCGCAGCCCGTGACTGAGCGCCACCACGATCACGCCGACCAGTCCCCCCAGGAGGACAAAGCCAACCGATTGATTGGCAAACACCCATTGCAGAAGAGCCAGGCTGACCGCATACGTGATGGCGATGGCGACGATGCCGATGAGCCAGGCCAGCGCGCGGCGCATTACCAGGGCGATGTCCACGAGCTGGTAGCGGGCGATGGCATAGGTCAACAGGATGGCGTTCACCAGGTTGGCGGTGATGTCAACCGGGTACTGTCCCAGCGTGCCGATGCTGTTGGTCGCGGCGCCAACAATCACAAGCGCCGAGCCGATGAGCGGATAACGGATCCGATTGCGCCAGGCTGGGTCGCGCGCACTGCGATAGGCGCGCACCAAGATGATCACGCTCCATATCGGAAAGATGGCCCAATAGATGCCGTAGAAGGGGAGCGCCAGCCCGTACTGCACGGACACGCCCCCCGTAGCGGGATCCACCAAGATGGACTTTACCATCAGGCCCAGCACAGCGGCCGCCGTTACGCCGACCGCCATGAAGATGCCCAGCAGCAAAGAGGCGCCCTTGGGCTTTATTCCCAGAAAGACCTGCACAAAAACGAACCACACCACAGGCATGAGGGAAGCACCACCGGCGATCACGATCTGGCTCCACAGCATGGCGTGGGTGGGGTCCAATCTCAACATCAACGATGCCCCGGACCAGATCATCATAGACACCAAATAGAGCGCAAACAATCGGTTCGCCAGCGACATGACCTGCCGACGCGCGACCAGCACCGCCAGAACACTGTACGTGATCAGCGCGCTCAGGGGCACGATGATGGAAACCAACTGGACGCTAGACATCTATTTACGCTCCTCCGCAATTGCCAGCACATCATGCACTACGATGTCGGGAGCGTTCATATGGCGCGGTTTCCAGTGTGAAAGATCAGCGCCTTTTTCGCGTTGCCGCAGGATGTATTGCTTGAAGACTCCCGGCTGGATCTGAGTGACGAGCACCGGTGCATGGCCGAGCATGGTCGTCAGATCGTTGTAGAAGCGGTTCTGTCGCGCTAGTTGCTCATGAACACGCGCGATGATCACCTTATCCGTGACCGGCTCTCGCATCTCGATATATAAATGCAATCCCGCGTGGCCGTCATCCATCACTTCCTTACGGACAAACCACTCTTCGTACGCCAGGCCGGTGTCTTCGATGGCCCGCCACATGAGCGCCTCATCAATCATACCGGTGAAGCCGGCGAGGTCAATGATGTCGCTGTCGCGGCCGTCGAAGATCATGGCCGGCAACTTCATTCCGTTCTTTTCATCTGCCAACGACACAAAACGGATCAGATCGCGGGTGCGATAGCGCAGGAACGCGCCGCCGTAGAAATTCGTCAGCACGACCTCGTACCGCTGCCCGACCTTGACCTGATCCAACATCACGGTGGATGGCGTGTAGTTGGAGTTCCGCCGCGTCTCCGCCCATTCTTCTTCCGGGATGAACTCGTAGAAGCAGACGTGCGGCAAGAAATACATGTCGCGGTGCGTCCAGATGCTGGTCGCCATGATATTGGGTGCTTCTGTGCAGGCATAAAGCTCATGCGGCGGGCAGCCCCAGTACTTCTGCAGGCGCGCCCGATAGATATCTGTGTCGGTGCCGCCGACCAGCATGCCTTTGATCCGCCACAGGTCGCTGGGCAACATCGGACGGCGTTCCAGCCGGCTGCGCATCATCGCCTTGCCGATGCGCGCCAGGACTCTCGGATGCAATATCTCCGTGCTGAGGCCGGATGAGTTGGCGCCACTCGCAAAACCTTGTGCTACCCGCATCAGCACCGAAGAGATAGAACCGACCTGATCAATTCCATCACGCAAAGCCATGCGAAAACTCGTGGCGATCCGCTGCTCGAAAGTCATCTCCTCGGTTTTGTCGGCGGGCGGCAGAAAGCGGAAATCGAACAACTCGGCGAGGCTGACCAGGGCGTGACCGCTGGTGTAGGGCCGCGAGGGCGCGTTGTAGACCAGGGTGTCGCCCGGCCGGATGCCCACCTCGCCCCGCGCGTGCGCATTGCTGAGAATGAACGCCGTCAGCACCCCTTCACCGATCAACTTGAACTGGCGCGCAGTATAGGGCGCCCACTTGTACTGGCCCGAACGCCCCGAAGTGTGCGCCCACGCCACCGGCTTTTCGGCCAGCATGTCCTCGCGTTTGTCCTTAAAGTAAGGCGCATAGTCCTCATAGGTGGTCAAGCGCACTTGACGACGAAACTCCTCCACCGAAGTCGGGACGCGGCCATTCATGATCGCAAGCCCCAGTCCCGAACGCCCTACCATTTGAAGTTGCTCGCGCAGCAAACGCTCTTGCATAGCCATGAACTCGGCTAGTGACAGATCGAGAAAACCGCAGAAGCGTTGCCACACCTCCTCGATTCGACCTTGACTGATTAGGGTGCTGACTTCGGTTGCCATGCGTAGATTCTCCTCCTAAGCGGTATTTCGTGAGTCGCCAATGGTGTTGTGGTCAAGGAGCGCGACGATAACACCATGGCAATGTCTGCGC
>CAZYHE010000535.1:0-3789 GCA_964647225.1 uncultured Anaerolineales bacterium | reverse complement strand
CGAAGCCGTGCTGGTGCGACCGCTGCCGGGCGGAGTTCACGCGGCGCACCGGGAGCGCGGAGATCCCGCAGACGGCGAGCGATGCGCATTGGGCCGCGTGGCTGGCGTTCCACCGCGATCTGTCCGTCGAGCACGTGACGCGCTACGCCGAGGCGGTCCACGCCCGTAAGCCGTCCTGCCTGGTGTGCAGCAATTGGATGTACACCGTCCGCCAGCCCGACCCGGTCGTCGCGCCGGTGGATTACCTGAGCGGCGACTACGATTGGTCGTGGGGCGCCAGCCGGGCGGCGGTCGAGGGCCGCGTGTTGGACGGCCGCGGCAAGACCTGGGATCTGATGGCCTGGGGCTTCACCAAGACCGGCGCGATGGGCGCCAACCCGCCGTGGGTGATGAAGACCGCGGCGCACCTCTGCCAGGAGCTTTCCGAGGTGATCGCCCTGGGCGGCGCGGTGATGGTCTACAACACGCCGCAACGCTCCGGCTGGCTGACCGGCTGGCACCAAGAGTTGCTGGCGGAGGTCGCCGGCTGGTGCCGGGCGCGCCAGGATGCCTGTTTCGGCTCGCGGAGCGCGTCGCAGGCCGCGGTGCTGCACCTGGCCGACCACTACTATTCGTGCAACCAGCCGCTCTTCAACTACGGTGAGGCGGTCCAGCCGGTGGAAGGCGCGCTGCACGCCCTGCTGGAGACAAGCCACTCGACCGACATCCTGACCGAAGAAGCCGCCCTGCGCCGGCTGGGCGACTACGCGCTCGTCGTCGTGCCGGAGCAAAGCCACCTCTCCGCCGCCATCCTCGCCGCGCTGGAGGCGTTTGCCCAGGCCGGCGGCCACGTGCTGATGAGCGGCAGCCACCTGGCGGTCGAGTGCCCGGATCTGGTGGGCGCGACGGCCGATGGCGCGGCGATCACGAACCAGGCGACCGCCACTTGGCTGCCGATCGGCGGGCGCGCCGTGCCGGTCAGCGGCCCGTGGCAGCCGGTGAAGCCGCTGGTCGGAACCGAGATCGTGACCGATCGCCTGGCGCAGCAGGAGCCGGAGAAGGACGCGACCGGCCAGGCGGTCGTCACGCGCCGGCCGGTCGGCGCCGGCTCGATCACGGCCATCCACGGCCCGCTCTTCCGCGACTACTTCCTGGGCCACTACCCGCTGCTGCGCCAGTTCATCGGCGGGCTGGTCGAGCGGCTGGGCATCCCTTGGGAGGTGATGATCGAGGCGCCGCCGCGGCTGGAGCTGATCGCCCGGCGCAAGGACGGCGCGCTCGTCATCAATCTGGTCAACCGCGGCGCGGGCGAGGCGCTCTCACCCAACCGGGTGATCGTGGAAGAGTTGCCGCCGGTGACGGATGTCGTGCTGCGCATCCGCCGGAGCGCCCCGCCCGCGTCCGTAACGGTCGCGCCGGACGGCCTCCCGGCCAGGTGGACGTATGCGGAGGGAATGTTGACAGTCGAAATCCCGCGCGTGGCGATACACAGCGCGATCGTTGTAGACTAATACACACGGGATTCCTCACGGATAGAAACGAACACGGATAGATCAAAAAGGTATCCGTGTTTCCTTCTATCCGTGAGATGCCCCGCTGGCGGCTCCGGCATCCACCTTTGCCGCGGCCCGCTTAACCGTCACGATGAACAGCAGCGCGGTCAGCAGGCGGCCGGCCGCCGACACGGCGAACACGACCTGGATCGAAAACGCGGCCAGCAGCGCGCCGCCGATCAGCGGGCCGAGCGCGGCGGCCAGGAAGGCGGCCATCTGGTAGGCCGCGACGAAGCGGCCCCGGTGCAGTTGCGGGGTCAGGCTCAGGAGCAGGTTGAAGCTCGCCAGGCTGTAGCCGGCCCAGGCGAACCCGCTGAAGGTGTAGATCACGCCGACAAACCACGGCGCGGGCGCGATGATCCACAACAGCGGATAGACCGGGATCTGCAGGCCGCAGATGAACATCACCCAGATCGCGCCGCGGCGGTCGTTCACGCGGCCCCAGATGCGCTGGCCGACGATGGTCGAGATGCTGGTGACCGCGGCCAGGATGCCGATCTCGGTCGGCGTCGCGCCCAGATTGCGCACCAGGTGTACCGTGAAGTACGGCCCGGCGGTCGTCACGGCCATGTTCCAGAAGAAGGCGACCGCGGTGAACGCCACGAAGCGCGGGTGGCGCTCGAACAGCGCCCGGAGGCCGTGCGCATCCTCACCCGCCGTGCGCCGCGCGACGGCTCCCTGCGGCTCGACGATGCGGCTATAGATGATGGTCGCGATGAAGCCGATCAAGCCGGCGATCAGGAAGCTGGCCTGATAACCGGCGGGCGGGCCGATCAGATCAATGAGCCGGCCGGCGAGCGGCACGCACAGGAGCCCGGCCACCGACATCGCGATGCTGCGGCCAGAGAAATAGCGGCCGCGAATCTGCTCTGGCACCAGGTCGGCCATCAGGCCGGTCCACGCGGGGAAGCCCAACTGGCCGACGAAGCCGCGCAGCGCGATCAGGCTGATATAGACTGTGACCGCCAGGGGCGGCGGCAGTAGGAGCGGCGCAAGCGCGATCAACAAAAGGATGATCCGAGCCACGCCCCCGCCGGCCCACAACACCACCCGCTTGCGCCCCGCCACCCCGTCGCCCAGCCTGGCCCCCGGCAGCAGACCGAGCGCCGCCGCCAGGCTGGTCAACGAGCTGAGCAGGCCGATCTGGCTGTTCGTGGCCCCGAGCGCGATGGCGAAGGGCGTGACGTAGTTGGCGACGAACGATTCGGAAACGTTCGACACCGTGCCGTCGAGCCACAGCAACCGGCGGTTCTGCCGGCCCAGCGAGTCAGGCCCCGCGCCTTCGACGGGCGGCCCGGCCATGACGGCAACCAGCCTTGTGCGGGCCTGCGCTGCGGAGTGACGAAGCGCCTGGCTGGTCTGAACGATATGGGATGGCATGGCGTGTAGGGCGGAACGCAGCGGTCGTTTCATGAATTGCGGGTATAATAACGCCAAACCCGGCGTAGCGCAAACAAAGCATATCGAAACTCATTCGTTCCAAATGGAGGACATGGATGAATTCACAACCCATCGCATTCTCACTCTTCACCAAGCCCTGGCGCAGCCCCCTGCCCGAACTGGCGCAGTTCACGGCCCGGCTGGGCTTCGACGGGATCGAGCTGCCCGTGCGGTCCGGCTACCCCGTGTTGCCGGAAAACGTGGCCCGCGATCTGCCGGTCGCAGCCCGCCTTCTGGCCGATCACGGGCTGAAGATCTTCAGCGTGACCCCGCCCGGCGGGCCGGTCGGCGAGCCGTTCATCGCGGCGTGCGCGGAAGCCGGCGTGCCCGTCATCCGCGTGATGGCCCCCATCGGCGACGACGGCTATCTGGCGAGCGTGGCGCGGCTGCAGCGGGAGTACGACGCGCTCCTGCCGCTCCTCGAAAGATACGGCGTGCAGCTTGGCGTCCAGAACCATTGCGACCGGATGGTGTGCAACGCGATGGGGCTGCGCCACCTGATCGGGCAATACGACCCGCGGTGGATCGCGGCCGTGTGGGACGCCGCGCACAACGCGCTCAACGGCGAAGAGCCGGAGCTGGCGATTGACATCATCTGGTCGCATCTGTGCATGGTGAACCTGAAGAACGCGTTCTGGCGTCGCGCGGGCGGGCCGGAATCTGACGATGTGCGCTGGCGGCCCTGGTGGACCACCGGCCCACAGGGCCTCGCCTCATGGCCGCGCGTCGCTGCGGAACTCAAACGCCGGAGCTATCGCGGCGTCATCTGCCTGACCGCCGAATACAGCGACGAGGCCGCCGTGAACCGCCTCATCGC
>CAZYHE010000534.1:0-3789 GCA_964647225.1 uncultured Anaerolineales bacterium | reverse complement strand
GAGCTTTGCGAGAGGCCTTGTTCGACGGACAGCCGCTCGAAGATCAGGCGCGACGCGGGCGGTTCGTCATCGTTCGGCTGCGCCGCGACGACCGACCACCCGGTGCACGCCATCAGGATGAGCGCCAGGCAGCAAGCCAACAGAAGGGGGAAACGTCGCTGTGCAAGGATCAAGTTGGAACCTCAACGCGCCGCACTACTGCGGTCATCTTAGCATATTTCGGATGGTTTGTGAAGATTTGGGAAAAGCGGAGGTTTCAGTCGCACGCCCCGTGACCGGCCGCGATAGCCGCCAGCAGGCATTCGGGAGGATCGGTCTTGCTGACGAACGCGCTCGCGCCGGCCGCCGCGGCCGCCTGCCGGGCTTCAGACCGGCCGCTCAGGGCGATCACCGCCAGATGTGGATAGGCTCGGCGCAGCGAAGGCACCGCGCGCATGGCCGCCAGCCCCGGCAGCTCCCAATCGAGCAGGAGGGCATCGGGCCGCGTGGCGTTGATTTGATCCACCAGATCGCGGCCGCTCGTCGCCTCGCCCACCACCGCCAGCCCCGGCTGGTGTTCCAACAACACGCGCAGCGCGAACCGGACCCTGGCCTGATCGTCTGCGAGTAGAATGCGCATCGGCACCTCCCCGTTCGTCCTGGATGTTGCGTCCAGTATAGGGCGACGGCGTGCGGCGTACATCGGCCAGAGAGGGCATCCGCGACTAGCCAGGTGGCTAATGCTGGCTCAAAAGCGCGCCAGGGCGTGTGCCTCCCGATAGATTTTCTCGGCGTCGGGCCGATACGCGTCCTCCAGCGGGGGGCTGAAGGGGACGGGCGTGTCGAGGCCGCCCAGCCGGCGGATCGGGCCGTCGAGCCACTGGAACGCCTGGCTGGCGATCAGCGCGGCGATCTCTGCGCCGAGGCCCGCGAGCTGGTTGGCCGAATGGACGATCAGCACCTTGCCGGTCTTTTTAGCCGAGGTCAGGATGGCGTCTGTGTCGAGCGGCTTGAGCGTGCGCAGGTCGAGCACGTCGCACTGCACCCCCTCGCCGGCCAGCCGCTCGGCCGCGGCCAACGCCTGGTGTACCTGCGCGCCGTAGGTGATGATCGAGAGGTCGTCGCCGCAACGCGCCAGGTTGGCCTTCCCGATGGGAACGACATAGTCCCCCTCCGGCACATCGCCCTTGAGCGAGCGGTAGAGCAGCTTGCTCTCGAAGTAGATCACCGGGTTGTTATCGCGGATCGCCGCGAGCAGCAGCCCTTTGGCGTCGGCGGGGGTGGCCGGGGCGCCCACCTTCAGGCCGGGCACGTGGACGAACCAGGCTTCGGGATTCTGACTGTGGAACGGCCCGGAGCGCAGCCCGCCATCCGACGGCGCGCGGATCACCAGCGGCACCGCGCCGCCCCAACGATAGTGCGCGCTGGACGCGAACTGCACGATGCTGTCGAACGCGGTGCTGATGAAATCGGCGAACTGCATCTCCACGACCGGCCGCAATCCCATCAGCGCCATCCCCGCGGCCATGCCGGTGAACCCCAGTTCGGCCAGCGGCGTGTTCATCACGCGCAACGGCCCGAACTCGGCCGCCAGCCCCTTTGTTACTTTGAACGCGCCGCCGAACTCCCCGCCGACATCCTCGCCCATCACGAGCACGTTCGGGTCGCGGCGCATCTCCTCGGCTAGCGCTTCGTTGATGGCGGCGAGGTAGGTGAGGGTGCGCGGGGTGTCAGATGTTTGCGTCATGGGAGCGTCTGTTCCAAGTCAAACGTGAAACATCAAACGTCATGTTGAGTGGGTCGCGCCTCATCTTTCACCGGCCAGCCCGGCCAGGGCAGCGAGGACGACGAGCGCAGCGAATAGCACCGTGCCGGCCGCGACGTATGTCATGAGGAGGAGCATCGTGGAGCCGCTCGTTGACATGACTACGCCAACGGCCATCTCGAGCAGGAAGGCCAACCCGGCCACTGTCGCTGCGCAACGTTGGGGCACGGATGCATATGGCGCCCGCCATGTTTTCACGGTGAGTAGGGCAATCAGGAGCGCCGTGACCGCGGTCAGGCCGAGGCGCGCAAGCTGCGGCCAACCGGCTGCGTCGTCGGGTATCAGACGCCAGAAGGGCCAGCCCACACATCGCGTGAGCGAGCCGGGGCCGGCGACCAGGATGCCGCTCACGTACAACGCGAAGGTCGCGCCGAGAGTCACCAGGCTCAGCCGAGCAAGGCGGCCGCCCACCGAAAAACGGTCGGGCAGTGCGGGATCGGCGTGGCGCGTGAAGGCTACGACGGCCGCAGTCGTGACGAGGGTCAACGTCACGAGGGCTGAACCCAGGTCAAGCGCAGCGACGAGACGCGGCAGCCCGGTCAGCACGGTGAGTGCGCCGAACACGATCACTGCGACGAGGAACAGGACGGATACCCCAAGCGGCCAGACCAGCCAGCGGATCGGCCGCGCCCTCCGCCAACTGACCCAGGCGGCCGCGAGGATCAGGGGTGTTGTCAGGCCTGCGACGAGGCGATGGGTGTATTCGATCACGGAGTGTACTTGCGGCGGGGGCACGATGCGTCCGTAGCAACCCGGCCAGTCGGGGCAGCCCGCCCCCGATTCCGTTGCGCAGACGATGCCGCCCAGTGCAACGAGCAGGGTGGTCATGGCTGCCGCTATGATGAGCAGATTGCGGTGCCCGCGGCCGATGGGGGGAGTGGTATTAGGATGAGTCGTCACAGCTTCCTCTTCAGGGTGCATATACCCCGTCCATCACATGCGCCGGTTCCGGCCACGGGCTGGCCTCGGCGAACGCGGCCGCGTCCTCGACCTCGACCTGGCAGCGTTGGCCGATCTCGTCCAGCTCGATCCGGTCTGCGACCCCGGCGGCGATCAGCCGGGCCTCGAAGCGGAGGATGGGATCTTTGGCGGCCCATTCGGCCAGCAGTTCGGCCGGGACGTACTCCGCGCCGTCGTGGATGGCGTGGCCGAGCATCCGCATCGTCTTGGCCTCGATCAACGTCGGACCGCCGCCGGTGCGCGCCCGCTCGATGGCCGCGTGCGTCACGGCGTAGACCGCCTCCACATCGTTGCCATCCACGATCACGCCCGGCATCCCGTAGCCATCGGCGCGGCGCGCGATATCCGTCACCTTCATCGTCTCGCCGGTCGGAGTCGAGTAGGCGTACTGGTTGTTCTCGACGAGCACGACCCACGGCGCGTTGTAGAGCGCGGCCATGTTGAGGGTCTCGTGGAACAGCCCGGCGTTGCTGGCCCCGTCGCCGGTGAACGAGAGCGCGACGCGGCGCTCATCCCGATAGCGAAAGCTCATCGCCGCGCCGAGGCCCACCGGGAGGGAGTGCGGCAGGTGGCTGATGAAGCCGAAGATGCCGAAGTTCAGGTCGCCCACGCCGTGGAGATTCACGTCGCGGCCATGCGTCACGCCGGTGTCGCGTCCCAGCAGGTTGGCGAACATCCGCCGCGGGGTGATCCCGCGCAGCAGGAAGGTCCCCAGGTCGCGGTGCATCGGCGCGACGATGTCGTCCGGCCCCAGCGCGTACCCCGCGCCGACGCTGATCGCCTCGTGCCCGCGCTGGCTGAACGTCCCGCCGACCCCGCGGCCCTGCTTCCAGTGCGCCAGCATCCGGTCGTCGAAGGTGCGCGTCAGGCGCATCCAGTAGTAGAGTTCGAGTTGTTGGGTGGGTGTGAGGGTGTCTCGATGAAGCATTCGTGCGTATTCACTCAATGAGCTTGTCTGAGCGCAGTTACAACCTCTTGTATGGCTATCCGATCTTGTGAAGACATCATCAGCTTTTCTCACGCCA
>CAZYHE010000533.1:0-3798 GCA_964647225.1 uncultured Anaerolineales bacterium | reverse complement strand
CCCCCACCGTCCCGCCAGGGCCGCCCCGACCTGCGACCGCCACGCCAGCCCGTGCGCCCACCCGCGTCGGGCCGCCGGCAACCGCGACGACCGCCGCGCCGGCCGATGCCACCTGGCAACGCATCAAGCAGAACGGCAAGCTGATCGCCGGCACATCGGCGGATTACCCCCCGTTCGAGTTCCTCAACGGCAAATTCCAGATTGATGGTTTCGATCCGGCGCTGATCCGGGAGATCGGCAAACAGCTCGGCGTACAGGTCGAGGTCAAGAACTATGCCTTCGACGGCCTGTACAACGCGTTGCACCTCGGTCAGGTGGATGTCGTCATCGCGGCCGTCTCGATCACGCCGGAACGCGAGAAGGTGGTGGATTTCACCAACACCTACTACGTGAGCGAGGATGCGACGCTGGCGAGCGACAAGGCCAAAATAGACACCGTCACCTCGCTGGAGCAACTCACCAACTATCGGATCGGTGTTCAGGACGCCACGGTTTACGAGACGTTCATCCAGGACAAGCTCGTGGACACCGGCAAAATGCCGCAGCGCAACCTGCTCAGCTTCACCGATATCGGTCAAGCCATCAGCAGCCTGCGGCAAGGCACGGTGGACGTGGTGATGCTGGATGCCGGGCCGGCGCAGGCTTTTGTGAATGAGGGCGGGATCAAGAAGGTGGCCGGCGGCCTCTTCCCGCAATACTACGGCATCGCGCTGCCGCTCGGCGCATCCACCCTGCGCGACAACCTCAACAAGGCGTTGGCGTTGTTGCAGGCCGACGGCACGGTCGTGAACCTGCAGACGCAATATCTGGGCAGCAAGCCGAACCCGCAGGTCCCCACCCCCACCCCGCGGCCCACCAACACGCCGCGGCCGGTCGTCATCTCCACGCCCACCCCGGCCGGCTGCATTGATGGTATGGCGTATGTCGCGGATTTGAACTACGACGACCAGAACATGACCAATCCCGCGATCTTCCAGCCCGGCCAGCCGTTCCGCAAGGGGTGGCGCGTCAAGAACACGGGCACATGCACGTGGAGCACCGCCTACAAGCTGGTCTTCGCCTATGGCAATACGCCGGCGGCCAGCATGGGCGGCCAACCCGTGGCGGTCATGCAGGATGTGCCGCCGGGCGGCATGGCTGAGTTTTATGTCAATCTGATCGCGCCGATCCAACCGGGCGTCTATCAGGGCTTCTGGCAGATGGTCACCGGGAAGAATGTCTCGTTCGGCGAGAACGTCTACGTGGGCATCGGCGTGCCGGCGCCCGTCACCGCCACCCCCGCCCCCACCCAGACGCCGGTCGCCGGTATCACCTTCACGGTAGACCGCGCCAACATCAAGGCCGGCGAATGCGCCACCCTGTCGTGGAACGTGCAAAACGTGCGTGCGGTCTACTTCTATCCCGACGGCGCCGACTGGACGAAGTATGGCGTAGCCGGCCAGGCCAACAGCATCCAATGTCCGGGGCAGACCACGACCTTCGATCTGCGCGTGGTCCAGCTCGACAACTCGACCGAAGTCCGGCAGATCATCCTCTACGTGACGCAGAGCAGCGCGCCGGTCATCGCCTTCTTCGCCGTCAACCCGTCGCAGATCGCGCCCGGCCAGCAGGTCAATCTCCAGTGGGATGTCCAGGGCGCGGTCTCCAAAGTGACGATCGCACGCGGCGGCCAGTTTGGCGGCGCCATCATCTGGGACGGCGCGCCGACGCGCGGCAACATGAGCGACTTCCCGCCCGGCACCGGGACGATGCCCTACGTGATCGAGGCGACCGGCCCCGGTGGGGTCGCGCGCCAGCAGCGCGACGTGAGCATCCTGGCGCAACCGACCGTGCGGCCGCCGACCGCGACGCCACAGGTTCCGCCCACGCCCGCGCCTGCGCCGCCGGTCATCGAGCACTTCTCGGTGCAGCCCGAGCGCATCGAATCCGGGCAGTGCGTTAACATTCAGTGGTCGCTGGGCGGCGGTGGGCAGTATATCCACCTCACGCGTAATGGCGTCCCGGTGCTGGATCGCGGCGGGCCGAACGGCCAATTGCAGGATTGCCTGACCGAACCGATCAACTACCTCTTCCGGCTGGAGGCGTTCAACCACACCGGGATGATGGTGGCGCAGGATCGCAACGTAACCGTGCATACGCCGCCGTTGCCGAAGTAACAACGACAATGTTCGTAGTGGCGACTTCAGTCGCTCCGTGGCGCGCCGGACGACTGAAGTCTCACAGGGATGCTTCGCGATCGTCACTACGAATATTGTTGGATCTGATGAATTGGAGGTTTGAGCGTGAGATTCATCCTTCGCTGGTTCATCACCGCGGTCGCGGTCGCGGCCGCGGCCTATCTGATTCCGAGCATCCACGTGAGCGGCGGCAACGGCGCCCTGGTCGTCGCGATCATGGCGCTGGCCCTGGGCCTGGCCAATGCGGTCATCCGGCCGATCCTGGCGTTCCTGTCGTGCGGCTGCATCGTCCTGACGTTGGGCCTCTTCATGCTGATCGTCAACGCCGTCACTTTCTATCTGGCAGCGTGGCTCACCAACATCTTCCTGCCCGAAGCGTTCGTGGTGGATAGCCTCTGGTCAGCGTTTCTCGGCAGCATCGTCGTCAGCATCGTGAGCTTTGCGTTGTCGCTGCTGCTGGCAGATTCCGAATCGTGAGGCCGCCGATGGGTACAATGCAGTCGAATGCCAGGACCCTGCTCGCCGTCTTCGCGCACCCCGACGACGAGTCGTTCGGGCCGGGCGGTACGCTGGCGAAATATGCGCGGGAAGGGGCGGATGTCTGGCTGGTGTGCGCGACCGATGGCGCGGCGGGCAGCATCGAGGCAGAGTTGCTGGCCGCATACGCGGGGCCGGGCCAGGTGCGCGCCGCGGAGTTGTGCTGCGCGGCGCAAGAGCTGGGCCTGAAGGGGATTGACTGGCTCGGCTACCGGGACAGCGGCATGGCCGGCGCGCCCGACAATCAGCACCCCGACAGCCTGGTGCAAGCCCCGCTGGAAAAGTTGGTCGGCCAGCTCGTCGCATCCATCCGCCGCCATCGGCCCCAGGTGGTGATCTGCGACAACGAGTTCGGCGGCTACGGCCACCCGGATCACATCAAGCTGCACGGGGCGACCGTCCAGGCGTTCACGGCCGCGGCCGACCCGACCCGCTATCCCGAAGCCGGCCCGGCGCATCAGGCCGACCGGCTCTACTTCACCGCGTTCAACCCCGGCGTGCTCAAATGGATCGTCCGCCTGATGCCGCTGGTGGGCCGCGACCCGCGCAAGTTTGGCCGCAACGGTGACATTGATCTGACGCAGATCGTGAGTTGGGAAACGCCCGTGCATGTCCGCGTTGACGTGCGACCCTATTATGTCATCAAGCAGCGCGCGTCGGCCTGTCACCGCAGCCAGGGCGGCCCGGCCCAGGCGTTCAGTTGGCTGCCCCACTTCCTGACCCAGCAGATGTTCGGCTTCGAGACGTTTCAGCAGGGGATTCCGGCGCCGGCCGAGAAGGGGAAGCGCCTGACCGACTTGTTCCCCGATCGATAGGCCCGCCGTGGGTTGATGAACGTTAAGAAAATAAACCGGTAATCGTCTTCTCCGGCGCGCTGTGCGTCGCGTGCGGACGCACGACCATGAATGGCTCGTGCTACCAAGCAGCGCCCGGTCAACCGGGCTGGGCGGCGCGCCGGCACGAAACTAGCCCCGTTCACGGGGCGCTGCTTGGTAGCCCGGTCGATTCATCGCCGGGCGGGCGTCAGTTGTGGAAGCCGGTCGAGACCGGCTGGGGCCGCCCGGACGACGTCTCAGCCCGCTTG
>CAZYHE010000532.1:0-3823 GCA_964647225.1 uncultured Anaerolineales bacterium | reverse complement strand
CGCCGCGCGCCAACGCCTGTAACTGCGCATAATGCAGGAAGAAGATGTCATCGGCTTGTGCCAACACGCCCGCCGCGACCAACTCCCGGCCGCTCCGCAGCATGCTCTCGCGGATGATCCCCATCAGGCGGATCAACATGTATTTCGGGAACTCGCGCAGCCCCGCCAGCCGGCGCATCCGGCCGGCCAGGAAGCGCGCCAGCCGCCGCTTGACCGGATGCCGGATCCCCTGGACGATCTGGCTGATGGCCGCCTCGGCGGCGGCCGCGCCCCGGCCGAACACCGCATCGGGGGCCTGGGCCGGGTCGGTGATCCGCGCGTAGTTCTGCACGAGTTGCATGATGTGCGCCGGATTCTCGCGCCAGCGCGGCCGGCCCAGGTCAATCTCGGCCAGCCCGCGAAAGCCGTAGCGCGCCATGAACCCCGCCAACGCGGTCTGTGCGACCGGTGGCAGCCGGCCGGCCTGAAAATCGGCGGCCAGATCCGCGGGCGACGCGGCCGCAAAAGCCGCGGCCACCGCGGGGTCGGCTGCGATCTGCTGCGCCACGTTCCACAGCGCCAGATCCATCTCCGTGGTTACGTTGTGCGGCAGGCCGCGAGCGACCTCCAATGCCAGCCGGTCGCCGCCCAGTTCACGCGTGACCAGGCGGCGCAGTTGGAAGAAACTGCCCATCCCTGCCACCACGACCGGAAAGAGCCGGGGAAACGCGGTCCGGGCGACGAAGTCCAGGCCGCGCTGCCACAGCGCCAAGCGTTCCGACAATGACGTGGCGGCCGCGGACTGGCGCGCCAACTCATCCAACGCGGATTCGGTTGTCTGCCAGACGGCCGTTCGTGCGGCATCGGGGCGGCGCAACGCACCGATCACCGTGCGCAGGAACGGCCAGAGGCGGCGCGCCAGCGGGAGCACGTCCCACACGCGCAGCGGCGCGCCGACCGGCGCCAGATCGCGCTCGTCGCGCAGGCCGGCCATGATCTCCTGCGCGCTCGGCTCCACGAAGCCTAGGGCGCCCATCAACACGCCGCGGAAGGTCGGGTGACGCAAGGCCGGTGTGTAATTGATGTAAACCCGCTCGCCGGCAACCACCATCTCGCGCTGGTTCGCCAAATCGTAACGATACCCGAAGGCGCGGAAGAACGCGATCAACACCAGCCGGATCGCATCCTGACCCAGCGGCGTGAACGGGTCGAGCATCCCCTGGACATGATTGAGCGAAAAGAGGACTTGCAGCGGCGACCGCGGGGTGTGCCGCTCGTCGGGCAGCGGATAGAGCGACGTGATGGCGCGCGATTGCAGCAGATAGAGCTTGCCCACAGCCCACGCCCACTCGATGTCCTGTGGCTGACCCGGAAAGAGCCGCGCCTCGACCTGCGCGCCCAGCCGCGCCAGTTCCAGGATCGCCGGGTCGGGCAACGCTTGGCGGTCGCGCGCGGCCTCTTGCGTCGTGATCGTGCCGCCGCCGGTCTGCCCACGGATGGCGATGGCCTTTGCGCCCAGCGTCTTGCCGATGATCTGCCCCGCGGCGGCGTCTACGGTGTAGTTGTCCGGCTCGACGTGGCCGCCCACCAGCGCCTCGCCCAGGCCGAACGTCGCATCAATGACCGTCTCGCTGCGCTTGCCGGTGAGGGGGTTGGCGGTGAAGAGCACGCCCGCGGCCTCGCTCTGCACCATCGCCTGCACGACCACCGCCAACGCCACATCGTCGTGCGAGATGCCGTTGCGCGTCCGATAGGCGATGGCGCGCGCGGTCCACAGGCTGCTCCAGCAGGCGATGACCGCGGTCAATAAGACCGCCTCGCCGACGACATTCAGGAAGGTGTCCTGCTGGCCGGCGAAGCTCATGTCGGGCAAATCTTCGGCGGTGGCGGAAGAGCGCGCCGCGACCGGCGGCCGGCCCAATGCGCCATAGGCCGCGGTCACGGCATCGGCCAGCCCGGCCGGCAAGACGCCCGCGGCAAAGCGCGCCCGGATCGACTGGGAGGTCGCCTCCAGCGCGGCGGGATCGTCCACGCGCGCTGCGCCGGCCGTCGCGCTCAGCCACGCGGCCAGGCCATTTACAGCGACGAACGCGCGGTAGGCCGCCGTGGCAACGATGAAGCCGCCGGGAACCGGGAAGCCGGCGCGCGCCAGGATCGCCAAGTTCATCCCCTTGCCGCCCGCGTCGGCCAGGGTCGCGTCAGGAGAATTGAGTAGGAGTAGGAAAGAATGCATGGCGGGATTGTACCGCGAAGGCCCAAACAACGCAAAGATATCCGCTTGATGATGGGGCGAAAATCGCGATTTGACAAGCCCGGCCGGCCGTGATAAAGTTGCGTCACTTTCATCACGAGAATGGTGTGCCATGATGGTTTGCGCCGGCTTGATTCCCCTGTCGCTTACGACGCTCCTCGTTGAGGAGCGATTCGCGTTTGGGAGGCAGTAGGCCAGGGTCAACCAGGAAGAGCGCAGCGTACCTACCGCAAATCGAAGGGCCTCCCAGATTGGGAGGCCCTTGTTTGTCCAGGAGGAGATCCGATGAACGCCCACCCCACCGCAGCCGCCGCATCGGCGCAAACGGAACCGCCGACCAATAAACCCGCGTCCGGGCCAGAGCCGCACCCGCCGTCTGCCGCGTCCAGCGCGCCCCAGCCGGCCAGCCAGTCCGAGCGTTCGGTGATGCATCCCGAATGGCACGATCCCGAATGGCGGTATTATCACGGCGCGTGGGGCGGTTGATGCTCAACCAGATGCGGTGGACGCGTTTGGGATATCGTGTCTCTTACGCGAAGATCTTCGTGATCTCATCCGTAGCAAACATCGGCCACGGCACGCGCTGCCCAGCCCGTAGCGCGACCAGCCCAGCCTCCTCCGGCGTCACGCGACCGATGCTCGCGGTGGGATAGCCCCCTGCGGCGAGCGCCTCCACCAGGCGCGGGGCATCGGCCGCGGCGGCCGTCATCAGGATCGCGCCCGAGGCGATGGCGCCCAGCGGGTCCAGCCCGAATTCCCGGCACAACACAGCCCCTTCCGGCAGAAGCGGGATCGCGTCCAGGTGGATCGTCAGCCCGGCCCGCGCGGCGCGGGCGATCTCCAGGAGGCCGGTCAGCACGCCGCCCTCGGTCGGATCGTGCATGGCATGCACCGGCGCGGTGGCCAGCGCCAGCCGCGCCGGCGCCACCACGCTGATGCCCGGATCGTGCAGGAAACCCTGGGCGCGTTCGATGAAGGCCGGGCTGTAGCCGCGTTCCCGCAGCGCATCCACCCGTTCCAACGCGATCAGCGCCGTGCCCTCGATGGGTGCGGGCTTCACCAACAGCACCGCGTCCCCCACCTGCGCGCCGCCCGTCGTGATCAGCCGATCGGGCGCCACCTCCCCCAGCATCGTGCCGGAGATGATGGGCCGATCCAGGTTGATCGTGATCTCCGTGTGCCCGCCGGCCAGGCTGACCCCCAGGGCCGCGCACGCGGCATGGATCTGGGCGAAGATCGCCTCGGCCATCTCGGCGGTCGCCTGCCCGGCCGGCAGCAGCACGGTCGCCAGGAACCAGCGCGGGACTGCGCCCATGACCGCGATGTCGTTCGCATTGACGTTCACCGCGTACCAGCCGATTTCACTGGTGGCAAAGGTGATCGGGTCGGTCTTGGCGACCAGGTAGCGGTCGCCGAAGTCGAACACCGCGGCGTCCTCGCCCGCGCGCGGCCCGACGATGATGCGCGGGTCGGACGGCGCGAAACGCTGGAGCAGTTTTTCGAGCAGTGGCAGCGGCAGCTTGCCGGCCGGCAGCAATTCATTGGATGCAGACATGGAACCTCGACGTGTTGGCGTATGGCGTGATGCGTATT
>CAZYHE010000531.1:0-3826 GCA_964647225.1 uncultured Anaerolineales bacterium | reverse complement strand
TGTCTTTTCATCCAGGAGGAATCATCATGCGACGCTCAGAAATCAACGCCATCATGCAGGACGCCGACGCGTTTGTCCGCGGCCACGGGTTTCACCTGCCGCCCTTCGCCTATTGGACGCCGGAGGCGTGGGCCGGCAAAGGGCCAGAGGTGCGCGAAATCGTCGAATGCGGGCTGGGGTGGGACATCACCGACTTCGGCAGCGGCGATTACGCGCAGATCGGCCTCTTCCTCTTCACCATCCGCAACGGCCGCGCCGGCAACCTGAAGCAGATGCGCGGCAAGCTCTATTGTGAAAAGCTGCTCATCGGGGACCCCTTCCAGGTGACGCCGATGCACTTTCACTGGAGCAAGACCGAAGACATCATCAACCGGGGCGGCGGACGGCTGGTCATCCAGCTCTACAACGCGACGCCGGACGAAGGACTGGCCGACACCCCCGTCACGGTCAGCGTGGATGGCGCGGTGCGCACGGTGGCGGCCGGCGACAAGGTGGTGCTGACACCGGGCGAAAGCATCACGCTGGTGGATCACTGCTACCATCAGTTTTGGGCCGAGGGCGGCCGCGTGCTGGCCGGCGAGGTGTCGCTGGTGAACGACGATGCGCACGACAATCGCTTCCTGAACCCGGTCGGCCGTTTCCCGGCCATCGTCGAAGACGCCGCGCCGGTGTATCTGCTGACGCAGGATTACGCGCGCTACTACCGAGGGTAAGCCATGACCGTCATCGTCGCCGGGCACATCTGCCTGGACATCATCCCGCAACTCGCCGGCATCAGCCGGGAGGCGTTCGAGCGCTCTTTCACGCCCGGCCACCTGGTGGAATGCGGCCCGGCGGCTCTCGCCACGGGCGGCGCGGTCTCCAACGTCGGGCTGGCGCTGCACCGGCTGGGCATCCCGACGCAACTGATGGGCAAGATCGGCGGCGACCTCTTCGGCCAGGCGGTGCGCCAGGTCATCGAGTCGCAGGGGGCGGGCCTGGCCGACGGCATGATCGTGGATTCGGCCGCGGCCACCTCCTACACCGTCATCGTCAACCCGCCGCAAGTGGATCGTATCTTCCTGCACTATGCCGGCCCAAACGACACCTTCTCGGCGGCCGACGTGCGCTACGACCTGGCCGCGACCGCCCAGGTGTTCCATTTCGGCTATCCGCCCCTCATGCGCCGGATGTACCAGGATGAGGGCCGCGAACTGGCCGCGATCTTGCAGCGCGTGCGCGCCGCGGGGACGACCACCTCGCTCGACATGACCTTCCCTGACGCCGCCGCGCCGGCCGGCCGCGCTGATTGGCGGGCGATCCTCCGGCGCAGCCTGCCCTTCGTGGACATCTTCCTGCCGAGCATCGAGGAGATCCTCTTCATGCTCCGGCGGCCGGACTACGAGGCGCTGCGGGCGCGTTACGGGGCCGAACTGCTGCAGGGGATCACCCCCGACCTGCTGTCGGACGTGGCGGCCGAACTGCTGGCGCTGGGCGCGCGGATCGTCGGGCTGAAGCTCGGCGACCGCGGCTTCTACCTGCGCACCGCTGATCGGGCAGCCCTGGCCGGCCTGGGCCGCGCCGCGCCCGCCGATCCCGCGGCCTGGGCCGATCAAGAGTTGTGGGCGCCCTGCTTCCGGGTGGAAGTCGTCGGCACGACCGGCGCGGGGGACGCCACCATTGCCGGCTTCCTGGCAGGCCTCCTGCGCGGCCTGGGGCCGGTCGAGGCGCTCACCGCGGCGGTGGCGGTGGGCGCGTGCAACGTCGAGGCGGCCGACGCGCTGAGCGGCGTCCGGCCGTGGGATGCGACGTTGCGCCGCGTGGCCGCGGGCTGGCCGCGGCATGAGTTGACGCTCGATGCGCTGGGTTGGCGCTTTGACGCACGGCATGGGCTGTGGACACGAGAACGGCAAACGGGCAATGGCTGAACCAACCCTCTTAGACGAATTTACTCCCTCTGGATCGCGCCCTTCGCTCGAAGAGATTGCATTGCTTGATCGCGCCCTCAAGCAACGCTTTCAGCGCCAGTTCTCTGTTCAACCCTCACTCACCCGATCGCTCGTCAGCTTTCAAGCCAACAAGGGACGGCCGGTTTACCGCTGGTACAAATACAAAGAGGCCTTTTCAGCCGCCCTGGTCGAAAGACTCCTCAGCCAGTATAACATCACGGGTGGCCGGCTCCTTGACCCATTCGCGGGCAGCGGCACGACGTTATTTGCCGCCAGCGCACTCGGCATTGCCGCCGATGGCATCGAATTGCTGCCGATCGGGCAGCAGATCATCGCCACGAAACGCCTGGTTGAGAATGAGTTGACTGACGATGATTTGGATGCGCTCCGGCGCTGGACGCAAGCGGCAGTTTGGCGTGAATCCACAGAGCGTATCCCCCTTGCTGAGTTGCGAATTACGAGGAGCGCATATTCTGAACGGACGCATGAAGCAATCGAGCGGTTCCTGGGCGAGTCTCGTAGGGAAAATGAACGAGGGCGAGCTGTGTTACGCTTTGCACTCCTGTGTGTGTTGGAATCCGTCAGTTTCACGCGTAAAGATGGGCAGTATCTTCGGTGGGATCATCGTTCGGGGCGCAAGCAAGGGAGCAAGCCGTTTGACAAGGGCGAAATCCTCGAATTCCATCTGGCGATCACTGACAAGATCAGCGAGATTTTAGCCGATGTTCAACCGGTCACGAACCAACCCAGTCTGTTCGCGACCGAAGTTGTCCCTGAAGAAATCCGATTGTATAGCGGTTCGTGTCTGGATGTGATGCCGACATTAGCGAACGAGAATTACGCCGCAATTATGACCTCACCGCCCTACTGCAATCGCTATGATTACACGCGAACATATGCGCTGGAACTGGCGCTATTGGGTATCGGCGAAAAAGAGCTATCGAATCTCCGCCAGGCCATGCTGAGTTGCACGGTCGAAAACCGCGCCAAAGACCTGCTGAAGATCAATCCAGGGTGGTCGCGCCCGATCGCGATCGCCGACGAACAGAAGTTGTTGCAGGCTATCCTGGCATACCTCGAAGACCAAAAAGCCCGCGATTTGCTGAACAACAACGGTATCCCCAGGATGGTGCGCGGCTATTTCTATGAGATGGCCTGCATCATTCATGAATGCGCTCGCGTCTTGCAGCCAGGGGCGCCGCTCATCATGGTCAACGACAATGTGCGCTACGCTGGGGCCAGCATTTCTGTGGACACGATCCTGTCCGCCATCGCCGAGGAGTTGGGTT
The DNA here is from genome assembly GCA_964647225.1 of uncultured Anaerolineales bacterium. Lineage (GTDB taxonomy): Bacteria > Chloroflexota > Anaerolineae > CG2-30-64-16 > CG2-30-64-16 > CAZYHE01. Next base: position 609 of record CAZYHE010000531.1, on the reverse strand, counting down.
TTCATGTCCAGGATATCCTGGTGCTCCCCAATGGCAAAGGTAACAGCAGCCAGCAGATGGGCGAACATGGCCGTGAAGAATTACGGAAATGCGTTTACGTTTGGAGGAAAGCCTGAGTCATGCAACTCTACCGAAAGCATCTCAAGTCGAGCGAAGACCTGGTGACACCCTACGAGACGACTCGAGCCGGGTTCGTGGCGCTTGCATTGGAGAAAAACCGTCGTGCAGCGCCCTACTTGTCTCAAGCACGCTATCTCCAATCCATGGCTTTTCAGGCCCAGACACCTGCCGATTTGCTCCAGATGAAGACCATCGAGTCCGGGCTGCTTACAACGGCCGGTTTGTCCGACAAGGCGCTCCTCTATTTGACTTCAGAAGACAAAACGCAGGCTATCAAAGGGTTGATCCGGGAGTTTCTCGAACCGGCCGGCCCGAAGTTCGTCGAGGAGTTGGTATTTCGGTTCTTGCTGATTCGTGGCGATGCACTTGGTGGCACCATGCGCAATTTGGGCGGCGCGTTGGCCCAGAAAAAGCTCACCGAGGCTATTCTTTCCGCGTTAACGCTGGCGGGCATTGAGTATCGCTGGCAAGACAGCAAGACACGCCAAT
>CAZYHE010000530.1:0-3831 GCA_964647225.1 uncultured Anaerolineales bacterium | reverse complement strand
TAGACGGGGAAACGAGTAGGCGAGTAGACAAGTAGACAAGGAAACAAGTAGACGAGGAAACAAGTAGGCAAGGAAACAAGTAGACAAGGAAACAAGTAGGCAAGGAAACAATCCGTCGGGTTGTGCCCGTGATGGCGCGATCCGGCGGATTGTGTTTCCGGGCTACGTTCGCTGTGGCCGGTCTCTGACCGTGCCACTCCCAAGCTACGCCGCTGCACCTTCGCTGGTCAGTTCGGACAGGCGATCCAGGTGCGGGCGTAGCGCGGGGAAAAGGCCGCGGTAGACTTCTTCATATAACTGGCTGTAGATCCGGTGGCGCGCGGGATCGGGCATTTCCGCGCCTGATTCGAGACCGGTCATGCTGGCCGCGGCCTCACGCACCCCGGTGAAGAGGCCTGCGCCGGCCGCGGCCAGGATTCCTGCGCCGAGCGCGGTGGCCTCGGTCGTGCGGCTGCGGCGCACCGGCTTCCCGGTCACATCGGCGATCATCTGCCGCCAGAACGCGCTGCGGCTGCCCCCGCCCATCACGATCAGCCCGGTGATCGGCTCGCCGGTCGCGCCCGCGATCCCTTCGATGCACAAACGTTGCTCGAACGCGATCCCCTCCAGGATGGCCCGGTAGAGGTGCGCCGGGCCGTGCGTCCCCCGCCACCCCACGATGATGCCGCTCGCCAGCGCGTCCCAGTGCGGACTGAGCACGCTGTTCCAGTAGGGCACGAGCACCAGTCCGTGCGCGCCGGGCGGCAACGCGGCGGCCGCGGCCTCCCACCTGTCGAGACCGGTCGGATTTTGGGAAGCCTGACCGATCTGCCCGAACTTTTCTTGAAACCAACTGACGGTGTACGTCCCGCCCATCAGCGCGGTTTCCAGTAGGCAGGCGCCGGGGATGCCGCTGGTGGTGGTGCGGAAGGCGCGGTCGGCCAGGTAGGCGTCGGCGTGCGCACCCAGGATGACGGAGGTGCCCAGGCTCAGGTAGGCCGGGCCGTAGCCCGCGACGCCCGCGCCCAGCCCGGCCGCCTGGCCGTCGCCCAGCCCGGCGAAGAGGGGCAGGCCGGCGGGCAGACCGCACGCCGCGGCCGCCTCCCGCGTCACGGGGCCGATGAGCGCGCCGGGCGGGTGGAGCGCCGGCAGTTGATCGGCCGAGATGCCGGCTTCCCGGAGCAAATCCGCGTGCCAGGCGTGGGCCTGCATGTCGAACAGCCCGGTCGGATCGGCGCTGCCCCAACTGGTGGCGGCCTGCCCGGTGAGCCGATGAACCAGGTACGCGTGCGTGTCGAAATGCCAGCGCGTCGCGGCGAAGATGGCCGGCTCGTGCTCGGCCAGCCAGCGGATCTTGGCGATGGTCAGGTTGCGGGAGAGGCGTTTGCCGGTGATCCGGTGAAAGCGGTCGCCGCCGATGGTCGCCTCGATCTCCGGCAGCAGGGTCGCGGCCCGGTCGTCCATCCAGAGGATCGCGTCGCGGAGGGGGCGACCCGCGGCGTCCACCGGCACGAAGGTCTCCCGCTGGTGGGCGATGCTCAAACCGGCCACGCGGCGCGCATCCACCTGCGCCATCACATCGCGCAGCGCAGCCGTCAACGCCAACCACCAATCATCGGCGGATTGCTCGTGCCAGCCGGGCCGGGGCTGCGCCACCGCGTGGTCGCAGCGGCCGGCCGCCACGGGCTGTCCGTCCAGGCTCCAGGCGATGGCTTTGGTCGCGGTCGTGCTGCAATCAATCCCGATGACGAGGTCTGGTTTCATGGCGGGTAGATCAGGAAACAGGTAGACAAGGAAACAAGTAGACAGGTAGATGGTGAAAACGTTCGTAGTAACGACTTCAGTCGTTCGGCGCGGGCCACGGCGACTGAAGTCGCGACTACGAACACGCCCATTGTCAGGACAGTTGCGCCTTCAGCCACGCGAACGCGGCCGCCTGCATCTCCAGGTCGAACTTGTGCGGGCCGGGGTAGAACTGGCCGGTGTAGGCGTCGGAGCGGTTGACTCCGGCGTAGTGCCCGGCCAGCCGTTTGTGCGCGGCACGCATCCCCTCTGGCGTGAAGAGGTTGTCCTCGTTGTCGTACTGGACGAGCAGCGGCAGCGGCGCGCGGGCGGCCGCGATGTCGGGCCAGTCGCCGCGGCGCGCCCAGCCGTTCGGGAAGAACATCCAGGTGTGGGTGGCGACGTTGTGGTCGAGCAGCCCTTCGTAGGTGCTCATCAGCCCCACGATCACCGCGGCCGCGATGCTCTCGTGCGTCGCCAGCAGCAACGTCGAGCGGTTGCCACCGCCCGACAGCCCGCAGCAGCCGACGCGGCGGGGATCCACCTCCGGCCGCGAAAGCAGATAGTTCAGCGCGATGCGATCCTCGTGGCTGACCACGCCCGCCAACGTCGTGCCGAGGAGGTTGCAGTACTTTTCGACCAGGTGCTCGTGATGGCCGGCGGCCGCGTTGTACTGCGCCATCTCGAACGGCACGCTCCCGTTCGGCCACCAGGCGCTCTGCGACGCCTGCGTCAGGCCGAGGATGCGCTCCGACATCGTCTCCAGCGGGAAGCGCCGGGTTCCCCACAGGAAGGTGTCGTGGATCAAGACGGCGAAGCCCTCTTTCGCCAGCGCGTTCGCCCAGGCCCGGCCGCCATAGTAGGTCGTCCAGAAGGCGCGCATGACGGCCGGCGCGTCCTCCGGCCCCGCGGCGATCTTCTCCTTGCCGAAGAACTTGAAGCCGCCGTGGTCATGCAGCGCGACGATGCCGGGGAGCGGCCCGGTCGCGCCGGCCGGTTTCAGCAGCCACGCGTGCGTCCGCGGCCCATAGCCGACCGACCACGAGATCTCCTCGCCGGCCAGCCCGTCCTTCTCCCACTGCTTTTCCACGCGCACGCCCAGCGGCGTCTCCGGCCCGCTGCAGAAGCCGAGCACCTCCCGCAGCCGGCTGCGCGTCTCGCGGCCCGGCGCGGCCAGGGGGTAGAGCGGCCCCTGGCGTCGCGCCTCGTCAACCCAATCGCTGTAGATGCCGAGGTCTTGGTAGGTTGTGGACATCTTTGATCTTCTTTCGCAAATGGTCAGTGATCGGCGTTGCTTGTCGGAAATAGATTCGCCATCAATTCATTAACAAGCCTTGTGAGTCTCCATACTCATCGGCACGAAGTGTCGGGGGTCAATTACCTGTCGCCATTCCAATACTCTCGTAGCCAAAGAGCCAGCCAGAACGCGCGTTGAAGAACAGGCGCCAACCGCTCTCGGTTAGTCGAACATCCAAAGCATACACATGACTCTTCTTCCAACCCTTATCCGGTTTCAGAATTGGATCTCCCGTGACTTCCCAACGCATTCCATCTCGTGAGGTCAATACTCGGATGGCTGCCCCACTATGCTTGCGCATCTGGTCCCAATAAATACCGTTCTGAAAGCCCACGTACCCATCACTAACCCGCAGCACCTTGATCCCGCCCGAACCCAGATTAGCATAGAGATCATCTGAACTTGGGGAAAGCAGGGGCTTTGTCATTGATGTAAACGGGGAGGTTAGGCTCTTGCTGATAGCACACCCGATGTGCTTTGGTTCGTTGAAGACACAGTCTCTTAGATAAACCAGACCTGCACTGTAGTACAACCGATATTCGTCATTCTCGACTATCACACAGGGATTGCCCACATTCCCGGACCAACCGCCTTCTCTATGCCAAGCCAACGTTGGCTCGAGCACCACCGAGGGTTTGCTCCAATTTGCCAAGTCAGTTGAGTATTGTACTACAATGCGTGAAATGTATGCAGAAAAGCGAAATTGCAGAAAAAAAAAAAAAAAGAGGTAATACATTCGCCCTTCCTTGTACAGAAAGGCGCGGATACCCCGG
>CAZYHE010000529.1:0-3836 GCA_964647225.1 uncultured Anaerolineales bacterium | reverse complement strand
TCATCCGCCGGCTCAAGCCGGATCGGGTGATCTGCGGCGACCCATCGGTGCTGTTCTACGGCAACGATTACATCAACCACCCCGACCACCGGGCGGCCGCCGAGGCCGCGCTCTACGCGGTCTTCCCCAGCGCGCCCACCCGGCCGATCTTCCCAGAGCTACTGGCCGAAGGGCTGGAGCCGCACCAAGTAAAAGAGGTGTACATGACGAGCGATGCGGCGCACGTCAACACCTACGTGGACATCTCCAGCACGATGGAACGCAAGATCGCGGCGCTGCGCTGTCACAAGAGCCAGGTGGATCCCGGCGACGGGCAATGGCTGCGCGGCTGGGCGGCCGAGACGGGCAAGGCCGCGGGGCTGCCGTATGCGGAGGCGTTCCGGGTCATCAAGCTGGTGGATGACAAAAGCGAATGACACTTCGAGCCAGCCAACGCACAGGCTCCTCCGCATGGGCCGCTTCACACACGGCGGGATCGCGCGGATAGGAGTAAATTGGCACAATCAGACCGGCGCTTGCAGGACACCGACACGCCGGTCTGCAATCGTCCGCTTTGGCGGCCCGGACAGGATGTATCCCGTCGGCCGTACCGTGACGACCACATCGAGCCGGCCGTGTGTGTGCGCCCGCGCGATGGCGGGGATCGTTGCCAATGCGGCGTCCACATCGGGGGCGATGGCATGGCCCCAGCCTTCGACCGCGCTGATCTCGAGCAACAAAGTATCCCGACCCGCACGGGCAACCGTGGCAGAGAAGTTCAGCACGCCAGGCACGGCGAAAAGCGCCTCGTCCAGGTCGGCCATCGTCAGGATGCACTCGCCGATGGGAACTGCACCGTCCGCGCGCTGCGTCACCCGCGCCAACGTCTTGAGCGCGGAACCGCAGGGACAGGGGCCGGGCACGAAGCGGCTGATGTCGCCCGTGCGATAGCGGATCAGCGGCATCCCGCGGCGGGTGAGGGTGGTGAAGACGACTTCGCCGGGCGCGCCGTCCGGGACGGGCGCGCCGGTGGCAGGGTTGACGATCTCGAACAGCAGATCGGCTTCGCGCAGATGATAGCCGCGCCGGGCCGCGCACTCGACCCCGCCGCCCAGCCCCATCTCGGTCATGCCGTAGTGGTTGTAGACCGTGCAGCCCCACGCCGCTTCGACGCGCCGGACGATGGCATCCGGCACATGATCGGTGGTCAGTAGCGCGCTCTTCAGTTTCAACCCCGCGCCGTAGGTCGCCAGTGCCAGCACTTGCACCGGCACACCGACCAGGCAGTCCACGCGCTCCCGGCGCATCACTGCCAGCGTCTCGTCCACATCGCGCACCAGGCCGTGTTTGATCGGCTGCGCGCCCAGGCGGCCCAGCGCGATCGCCAACAGGTCGCCCACGCTGCCGGGTCGCTCGCCGGGCAACAGGATCAACACGCGGTCGCCGGGGTCGGCCAGCGTCGTCATGCCGACCCGGAAAAAGTCAACGGTCAGCTCCTGATCGTCGCGCGTGAAATAGACCCGCTTCGGGTTGCCGGTCGTGCCCGAGCTGTCGAGCGTGACCACGCGCTGAATCTCGTCCTGAGAAACGCACAGGAATTGCAGCCCGGCGTCGCGGATATCTTGCGCGGTGGTGAATGGCAGGGATGGGAGCTCTCGGAGGGAAGCCAGGTCTTGGGGCGCGTCGGCCAGGCGCCGGCGATAGAAGGGGCTTCTGGCCCGCGCCAGCCTCAGCGTGTCCCGCAGCCGCGCCAGTTGATCGGCCGCCAGCGCGGCCGCCGAAAGCGGCGCGCCGATCTTCGCGGCGATCCAGGGATCCAGGGGCGAAAGTGCGACGCCGGACGGCATAGTCCCCCCGCTCAACGATCTGCCGCGTTCCGATACAGCGCCCGGCCGCCGCGTGCAGTCAGATTGTATGCGCAGAAGGGGACAAGCCGGCCATCGGAACTCAGCACGTGGATGCAGCAGTCGCGCAGCCGTTCCAGATCCAGCGTCCAGGCGTCCTGGAAGGCCATGCCGGAGATGCAGAAGGCGTGCGTTTGGGCGCGTTCCAGGAACGCGTCCCACCCGCCGAGGCTGGGCTGGAAGGCGACTTGCGCGGGGGTCGCGGCGGGCTGCACGGGTGTTGACCAATGCAAGGCGACAAACTCTCGTGCGCGTGCCGCGCCTTCTTTGGCTGGCCCAGGTGTGCAGCAGCTCTGCGCCGCGGCGTGCGTGGTCAACGGGATGAGCTGGCCGTCGGGCATGACCACGAAGTTGCCGTGAAACGAGCAGCGCGCGTTTTCGCAGCCCGGCGGCCGGAAACTCTCGCGGCGGATCGCACCGTGCGTTTGGGCGGCGATGGCGCTGATGACTTCCGGGATCGTGATCCGTTCATGATCGGTCGGCGCATGCCGGCCGTGGTCGTAGCGGCCGAAGTAACTGATCGGTTGAAAGTGTACGCCGCGCACGAGCGGCGCGTAGCGCAGCGCGAATTCGATGATGGCGCCGATGTCGTCGGTGTTGACTCCCGGTACCAACGTCGGCACAAGCACGACGCTGACCCCCTGCCGGACGCAGTTCTCGATGGCGGCCTGTTTCTGATCCACCAACGCACGGCCGCGCAACCGGGCGTGGATCGCGTCGCGCGTGCCGTCGAACTGCAAGAACACCGTGGACAGCCCGGCCTCCTGCAGCCGCCGGAGATAGTCCGGGTCGCGGGCCAGGCGCAGGCCGTTGGTGTTGAGTTGGAAGAAAGTGAAGCCCAGGCTGCGCCCCAACGCGATGATCTCAGGCAGGTCGTCCCGCAGACACGGCTCACCCCCGGAAAGCTGGATGTTGAACGGCCCGCCCGCGTCGCGCACCCGCCGATACCACCCCGCAAGGGTCGTCAGGTCAGGGTCGGCCGCCGGATGATGGCTGGCGTCGGCGAAGCACACCGGGCAACCCAGGTCGCAGGCCGCAGTGACCTCCAGGAGCACGGAGCAAGTGTGCTGGCGGTGGTCGGGACACAGGCCGCAATCGTAGGGGCAGCCCTGGTCGGCCGCGGTGAACGGCGCTTCGGGGTAGCTGGGGAGCTTCGGCCTGGCCCACGATGCGAAAGCCGGCTGCCCGCGCCAGATCACGGCGGAGAATTCCCCGTGATCTGGGCAGGTCTTGCGGAGATAGATGTCTTCCCCGCGCGCCACATGTTGGGCCGGGATGCGCGCCAGGCATTCGGGGCAGACGCTCTCAGTTTCCGAGAGGATCGGTTCGCCGGGCAAGCTCACCATGCTTCGCCCGCCAGGTCGAACCCGTGCTCCACGAGCAACTCCTTGACTTTCTGGAACGTGCCGAGCACGATGGCCGGGCAGCGGCCGCCCATATCATAACTGCCCTCGCCGAGGATGTCATCACAGCGAATCCCGCCGTACTTCTGGCCGAATTCGGTCTTGAACCAGCGCACCAAGTCTTCGGACATGAACAGCAGCCGCGGGTCTTCCTCCTGCGCCGGCGTGCCTTTGCCGGCGTAAAGTCCCAACAGACACGCGCCGCCCGTCAGCGCGCCGCACGTCTCGCCGGTGAACCCGATCCCGCCAGCCAGCGCGTTCATGGCCGCCACCAGGTCGGGATTCTCCTTCCCTTGCAGTTCCATGCCCAGGATGAGCAGGATTTGGCTGCAAAAGAAGCCCTGCTGCTTCAACTCCCGCATGCGCTCTAGCTCGTCCATGTAATCAACACCCCTTCTTGCCCGCGATCAGCCAAAAATACCCCGGTTTCAGACTGCGTATCGCGCCGGCCGCGTCGTCGCACGTGCCGCCCCAGAATTGCGCGGGCGAGATGCCGGCCAGGATCAGACGGGCAGCCAGCACCTTCAGCTCCTCGGAGCGATCCTGCCAG
>CAZYHE010000528.1:0-3837 GCA_964647225.1 uncultured Anaerolineales bacterium | reverse complement strand
CCGCGGTGAAGCTGATCGCGGGCATCAGCGCGCCGGCCGGCGCGTTGGGCACCGGCGTGACCGTCCAGACGCCGGTGGTGGGGTTCCAGACGCCCATCATCAAGGCGCGCTGGCTGTTCAGCCGGAAGTCGCGGCCGCCCTGGCGCACCCAGATCGCGGTCGCCTTGCCGGTCGAGTCGAAGGCCAGCGTCACCTCGGCGTCCAGGCTGTTCGGCGATTGGCTGGTGTCAAGGCGTTGAGCGGCGCTCCAGCTATCCGTGCTGGCCGTGTAGATGGCGTATTCAAGCTCCCACTTCTCCTGCAAGCCGGTGCCGCCACCGGCGTCGTGGACCCACAGCGCCATCGCGCGACCGTGCAACGGATCGCCCGCGACCGCCGGCCGGCCGCGCGCGCCGGTGGTTGTGGTGTTGATCGTGACAGGGGCCGACCAGACCGCGCCGTCCCAGCGGGTCGTCCGGATGACCTGTGTCTTGAGTTGTTGGTACATGTCAGGGGCATCTTCGACCTGGGCAGCGTCCTTCAACGGCGAAGCGTAGACGGCCACTGCCTCGCCCAGCCCGGCAAAGGTCACCACCGGGTCGGTGACCAGGCGCGCGCCGCTGGCGACGGCCAAGCCCGGCTCGGTCCATTGGTAACCATCCCAATAGGCGTAGTAGAGGGCGCCCAGGTTCTGGTTGGGGTCGTTGGCGTCGTTGTGGACCCACGTCGCCATGTAGCGGCCGAAGCCATCGGAAGCCACGGCGGGCGCGGGCAGGGTGGAGGCGGATGATGAAGTGGCGGCAAGCTGTGCAGCCGCCGCGCCGGGGAATAACTGACAGTCGTCCGCTGGTGTCTCGATGAACTTCTCCGGCCCCCAACTGTATTCCCAGAAAAGCGCCTCGACCCACACCCGGCCGTAGAGCCGGAAACAGACGGCCGGGTCTTCGACATCCGCGCCGTCGCGTGTGAAAGTGACCGGCAGCGCCAGGCCGAGTTGCGGGATGCCCTCCACGCCCGCCGAGGCGATCCCCATCAGGATATCCATCCACAGGTTGATGCTGGCATCCATCTGCACGCCGGGAACCAGCTTGAGCTGGGGATCGAGAGCGGCGCCGGCCATGAATTGGCTGCTCAAGAAGGCGCTCAGGCCAAAGTCAATGCTCAGGTGGACGCTGACGATGCCCCAGAACGAGGCGATGACACTGTTGAACACGGGTATCCGCGTCAACTTGTCGCTCCAAATCTGCGCGGTCGGGCCGGCGTAAGTGGTCGGGTAGGCATCCGCCAGGCAGCCCTCACCGATAATCTCACACGAATCGCCGCCGGCCGGCGACGCCGTGAAGGTGATCTCCTTCCAGGCGCCCGCAGCGGGAAAATCGAGGAGCTGCGCGCCGGCGCCCATGCGCAATAGGCTGGCGTGCCATTCGCCCGTCAGTGGGTTGAACTTCTCCTTGATCTCGACCTCACCCCTCACGTAGTTGTGCTTGGTGCCCAGGTAGCCCAGGTTGATGGTGGCGATCTCGTCTGGCAGCGGTGACGGCACATTCAGCCCGCCGTGGAACTGATACCAACCAGCCCCATCGCGGTAGACCTTGTCGGCGAAGGCCCAGTCTGAGTTCAGCCACGGCGGGGCCGCCACCACGGCGAGGGTGCGCTCCAGCGCGGGGCCGAGCGCCTTTTCGGCGCACGGCGTATCGCCGTCGCCTTTGCCGTAGGCTTGCAGCGTCAGCGTGAGCAGGCCGGTTGGCAGATCGCTGACGGTGAAGTCCAATTTGTAATCGAGCGGGTGGCCGGGCACCGGGCTGGTCTTCGTGACGTTCCGGCTGAAGCCACCAGGGCCGGTGATCGTGATGCGCACCCAATCAATCACATAGCCTTCCAGGAAGGTGGCGGTCACGCTGTTGACCAGCGGGTCCGGCCGCTTGTCTGCCGGCGCATCGGCAAACGACATGAATGGCCCGATCTTGTTGCTCTTGCCCGCCTGCGGGGTGCCCTTGCCCAGCGGGTTGATGGCGAAGGTCATGTTGTCGGGGATCGGGCCGGACTCCGTGACGTAGTCGAGCGTCACGCTGCCCGTGCCGTGTTGCCCCGAAAGTCCGTCGAATGGCACGCTGACGGGCGGATCGGGCGGCACAAAGTGGCAGGCGACGATGTCCATGGTGTAGTCGCCTTCGTCCAGGTCGAAGTCGAAACGCTCCGTGCCGGGTACATAGGTGTAGGCCTGCTCCACGGGTTGCGGGTGCTCGCCATCCCAGTAGCCGACCGAACTGCCTCTGACCGTGACAACAGGTCCGTAGGTGGCTTCGACCGGCGCGTTGTCGCGGTCATCCTTCACTTTCAGCGATGCCCGGTAGTGCGGCGGCGGGTCCACCCAGACGAAGTCGCAGGCCAGCGTGGTACGTGCAGTCACCACCCATTGCATGACATGCTCGTGCTCCCCCGAAGGCCCGGTGGGGCGTGTGATCCACATCCGCTCTTGCTTGACCCGCTCCAGGCACACGCGGTGGTGGCCCCAGGGGATGTCGGGCGTGCTCAGGGTCGTGTCGAAGAAGCCCGCGTCGTCTTGCGAGATTTTCTTATTGCCGATCCCGCCGGTATCACTTTCGCCGCCGCTCGTGCCCTTCAGGGTGAAGATGCGCAGGCTGACATCAACGTCCAAGGGTGCGTTGGGAGTCGGCTGCGCCCATCCGGTGACCGCGAGCGTGTCGGAACGGATGGCGCGGTCGCTGGTCGTGCCCTGGCGAACCACCTGGATGCTGGCCGGCGGCTCCGGCGGGACGGGCAGCGGCGCCATGATGGTCAGCGGCTGCACGGCGCGCTGCACCGCGGTGCCGTTGATGCGCGTGGTGGCCGTCACCTGGTGCGTGGTGGTGAGCGCCTGGCTCGAGGTCCACAGCGGCACGGCAAAGGGGCTGGGCACATTCTGCAGCGGGCCGGAGACATACGTCATCGGCAGCGCGGCCGACTCGATCCACAACGCATGCCCGGCCGTGTTGAAGTTCCACAGTCGCGCGGTAGTCTGCTGACCGGCGTAGATCGTCTGCGGCGTCAGCACCATCTGCAGGCCGGGCAGCACCGTGAACCAGGCTGTGCCGCTGCGGGCCCCGACTTGGAGCTCGGTAGCAGCGAAGTGGCCCCGGCCGAGCGCTGCGTTGGCGGGGATGGTTTGCACGGCCCGGAATGTACCATCCACCGAGGACTGGACCGAGCCAAGCGCCCAGAAGATACCGTTGTCGGCATCAATGAAAGAGAAGTAAACGTGCGTATCCGGCGTGAACATCAGACCGGTCAGTTCCGTGTCGCCCCCCTGCCCGCCGCTGCCCGGTATTGCCATCAGCAGCGCGGTGGGCGGCTGCACCGTCCAGGTGGCCGTGGCGGTGCGGGTAGGAGTGCGCGTGACGGTGGGCGTGGGCGTCCGCGTCGGAGTGGGGGTCAGCGTGCGGGTGGCTGTGTGGGTCGGCGTCGCCGTCTTAGTCGGCGTGCGGGTTACCGTCGGCGTGTGGGTCGGCGTCGGCGTGTAGGTGGGCGTGTGCGTGGGCATCGGCGTCAGGGTCGGGATGTTCGTCTCATAGACGACCTCCAGCACGGGCGCGTAACGGCTGCTGCTGCTGAAGCGCACCTCGCTCGCGACGGTGTTCTGCCCAACTAATGCGAGGCTCCGGCGATAGACGCTGACGGCGTTCGGCGCCTCTGGCGCCAGTGCATTCTGCGCGAGATGAGACATCCAATCCTGGACAATGACCGTCACATCGAGAGCCTGCCACTGAGGCTGAGGCTCATGGGGCACGTTGGTCCGCGGGAGCGTCCCGGACATGCTCGGACGATTGGCCCATGTCACCGTGGCGGGGTCCCATGTCG
>CAZYHE010000527.1:0-3844 GCA_964647225.1 uncultured Anaerolineales bacterium | reverse complement strand
CGCACGACGGGCGCGCCAGGGGCCGCGGCCGCGCTTTCCATCACCGCATGCGCAATCGGGCCGATGGCCGCCTTGGGCAGATTCACCCCCTTCAACTCCGCGCCCCGGAAGATCACCTCGGTCGGGAGCACGAAGGTCTTGCGGCTGACCAGGAGCGCTTTCACCGCCGGATAGTCGCCCAGCAGCGCCTCGACCCCGCGCAGGAACTCGTTCGGATCGCCGCCGCGCGCCAGGGCATCGTAGAGTCGCTGATACGCGGCGCGCTCCGCCTCGGTCAGGCGATCATCGTGCGCGGCGACGAGTCGCACCACCGCCTCGGCTGTCGTCTTCGGGTTGTCGAAGAGCCGAAAGTCGGCAAGCGCGATCAGGCTGGCGAGGAGGGCTTTGCGCTTCTCTTCGGGCACGCTCGCCACCGATCGGTAGCCGCCCCCTGACGCAGCCGGGGCCAGCCCCGCGGCCAGCGCCCGCTCGACATCCCCAGGCAACGCACCGCGCACTGCCCACAACGCGTCCAGGAGTTGGGTGATGGCCGCCGGCGCGCCGAAGTTGTTTGCAGCGGCGATCTTGGGGCCGTAGGCCATGATCGCCGCCCGCAAATCGGCGCAGGCTGGCGCGGGCAGGTTGGCCCAGGCGGCTTGAAGCGCCGCGGCGGCTTTCAGGAGCGTGTCAGCGGCGGTATCGCTGCGAAATGGCATGGGAGCACCTCCTCAGGCGGGCCATTGGGCGGTAAAATTATCGAACAGCCAGGCGAGCAGCTTGTCCCAGCCGGTTGCCTGTGGGAACTTGAGGCCCTGGTAAATGGGCAGCACATCGCCCAACTTGGACGGCAAAAACACCGACAGCCCGTTGGCGCCCTTGTACTTCGGGCGATAGGCGATCTGGAGCACCGCGGCGTCCGGCCCGCGCACCTGGAGATGCTCGTAGAGCGCCTTCGCCGCGGCCGACACCGCCGTGTAGTAGCCGAACTCGGTCTTGCGCGCCAGCTTGAGCGCGAAGTCGCCCAGATCGCGGTAGTTGCGATCCTGAAAAACCAGGACGGGGTCGTAGCCGGACAGCAGGCCCTTGACCATCCCCTTGAGCGCGGCGTCCGCCTGCGCGCTGATCGCATCCACCAGGGCTTTGCACAGCGCGACCGTCTGTGCGGCGCGGCGCAGGTCAATGGCCGACTGCGTGATCGTTTCCTCCAGCCGGGTGGTCGCCTTGTAGCTGCGGGCAAATTCGCGCACGATCAACTCGGCCACGCGGCCGGGCGGCATGGCCGGCTCCTTGTTCAGCGCGGCGAGGATCAGCGCATAGGGCCAGCCGTCCATCGGCTCGATCTCCTGCGACGCGACGAAGAAGTCGGCGAAGTCGGCCAGCTCGTGCGCGCCCTCGACCATCGCCATCAGGCAGGCGTCCATGCCGATCAGGTCGAGCCGGACGCCGGTCTCGGCCTGGGCCTCGGCGAAGGCCTGGCGCAGGTCGGCGGTGTCCAGGAAATCCTTGCTCGAATCGTCGAAGGCGATCGGCCGGGTCATCCCAGCGGGGTCAACGATCCGCGTGCGGCGGAAAACCGGCCGGCCTGTCCCCAGCGCGCGCACCGTCGCGTAGGCGTCCACATCCAGCCAGCCGGTGCCGTGATTCCAGATGACCAGCGCGTAGTGCTCGGCCGGATAGAGCCGGATGCTCTCCACGATGAATTCGCGCAGGGTGTTCGGCGCGCCCATGTTCACGCCCTGCATGCGCCGGCAGCGACTGCCGGCCAGGCCGCGGCCATCCCGGCGCACCTCCACCAGGTAAGAGGCGTCCTGATTGGTGTCAAACAGACAAGTCACCGCCACGTTGTCCGTGGTGCCGATCGTGCCCATCTCGGCCAGATCGCTGTAGCCGGCCGATGTCATCTCGGCCATCAGCTTGAGCTTGCCGTACTGGGTGCTGAATACCTTGCCGTTGTCGCCGGCCATGTAAACCATCAGCGTCCAGGGGCGGCGCAGGGGTGCATCGGTTGCCATTTGATCCTCCTCACAGACTATCTTGACCTACGACAATTATATCATGCGCAGCGGCATGCAGTCAATGACCAAATGCACTGCGAGTATAGCGCAAAACTGTCGGTGAGTCATGCGCCCCGAGTGCTTCGCGATCGAAAGGCGGCGCTTCGGCTGGCTCAGCGACCGTGCTCCCGACACCCTTGCGGCATACCCATACGCTGCGGCGCCGCGCTATCGCAACAACGCGGCCAGCAAGGCGGCGCGCTCGGGCAGCGATGAGAGGATGATGTGCTCGTGGAGCGCGTGCCCGCCGTTGCCGGCTACGCCCAGGCCATCCAGGGTGGGCACACCCAACGCGGCGGTGAAGTTGCCATCCGACGCGCCCCCGGTCCCCGTCTCAGAGATCGGCAGACCCAGGTCGGCCGCGATCTCGGCCGCGCGGCCGTAGAGCGCCATGATGGCCGGCGTGCGCTGCATCGGCGGCCGGTTCATGCCGCCGGTCACTTGCACCGTTGCGCCGGCCAGGCTGGGCTTCAGGCCACGCAGCGCGGCATCAATGCGCGCGGCTTCGTCGCGATTCATGACCCGCACATCCACATCCGCCCAGGCTTGCTCCGGGACGACGTTGCTCCGCGTGCCCCCGCCAATCACGCCGACGTTGACCGTCGTGCCCACGGCGTGATCGGTCAACGCCTGAACGGTGATGATCTGCCGCGCCAGCTCCTCGATGGCGTTGATCCCCTCTCCGTGCGCGGCCCCGGCGTGCGACGACCGGCCGCCCACCCGGATCATGTACATCCCGACGCCCTTCCGCCAGGTCTTGAGCGACGCCAGGGGCGGATGCGCCGGCTCCAGCACGTAGACCACATCGTGCGCCAGCGCTTCGGCCTCGATCAAGGGACGCGATACCTCGCTGCCGGTCTCTTCGTCCGAGGTGATGAGCAGGGTGATGCGCCGGCTGGGCATCAGCGCCAGATCACGCAGCGCGCGCAACGCCCAGAGCGCGTTCACGATCCCGCCCTTCATGTCGAATGCGCCAGGGCCGTAAAGGCGATCCCCATCCACACGCACCGGCCGCTGCGCCAACGTCCCCACCTCCCACACGGTATCCATGTGGCAGAGCAGGAGCACGCCGCCGACGGCGCCGGCCGCGCCCCACCGCGCGCGCACCATGTCGCCGGCCGCGGCTTGGGGCAGGATCTCGACCTCGGCGCCGAGGGAACGCGCCTCATCCGCCAGAAACGCGGCGAGGCGATCCAGCGAAGGCTTGTGATCCGTGGGTGACTCGAACGTGACGATTTGGGTCAGCGCGGCCACCATGTCAGGTTGGCGCTGGCGCAGGAATGCCAGCAGGCGTTGATTGTCAGTCATACTTTTTTTCTCCGGGAACGGGGCTAAACATCGCTGAAGTCTACCACGGATTGCCGATGGCGGGCAAGCGCGCAGCAGAGCCGAGCGCGTACTTGAAGCATGACGCCAGGTGCTGGTATACTACCCCGGTGAAACAATCCAGCACACCGGGCCGTTATCCCGTGCCGGCGAGCCGCACGCGGGTAGAAGAGACGATCTTGCGCTCGCGTTTCATCACCACGGCGACGGCCGCCGCGACCGCGGAGGAGGCCCGCGCGTTCATCGCCCAGGTCCGGGCGGAATTCGCCGACGCGTCGCACACCTGCTACGCCTTCGTGGCCGGCCCGCCCGGCTCCACCGCCCAGATCGGCATGAGCGATGCCGGCGAGCCAAGCGGCACCGCCGGCCGCCCGATGTTGGCGGTGCTGTTGGGCAGCGGCATCGGTGATATCGTCGTGGTGGTCACTCGATATTTCGGCGGCATCAAGCTCGGCACGGGCGGGCTGGTGCGAGCCTACGGTGGG
>CAZYHE010000526.1:0-3845 GCA_964647225.1 uncultured Anaerolineales bacterium | reverse complement strand
GCTCACGAACCCGCGGCGTCGGTCTCGCCGAAGTACTTCGTGAGGTAGATCACCAGCGCCACCGCATGGTTCGACAGCGCTGGGTCGTCGGAGACGGCGCGCGCCAGCCCGGCATCGGTGCCGGCCGCGTCGGCGCTCGCCTCGACCGCCTTGAGCCAGTGCATGAAAGAGGGCGCAGCGGGCACGCGCATCTGGAAGACCCCCAACTGCTTGTGTGCGATGCCAACCACCCGCAGGGCTTGCTCCAGCGTGATTTCGCCGGCCTGCATCCGCTTCAGCAGCGCGCACGCGTAGCCGCGACAAACCTGGGGCCGCTGGTCGTAGATGGCGCACTTGCCGGCCTGGAATTTCGCGCACGGTTGCTGGAAGGCCGGCCGATCCCCGGCCGCCGTCACGCGCAGGCCGAGCGCCGCGGCCGCGGCGGTCTCTTCGGGGAGCAGGGCGGTGTGGATGTGCAGCGTGCCGTTGCAGCAGAAGCCGCAGGCCAGGCACAGCGTCATGGCCGACGCCACGCCATCCAGACTCCTGATGACCTCGGCCACGCGGCCTGAGTCGGCTTGCGTCACGGGTTGAACTCCTGTTCGAGCTTCTTGTGATGTACGAGCACCCCGGTCGTCAGGGCGATGGCCGCGGTGCTGATCCCGGTATGAACCGCGGCCGCGACCGTGCTGGCCGCGTCGAGGATCCCCACCCGCGCCATCTCCACCACGGCGCCGGTCTCGGCGTCGAAGCCGCAGGCCGGCCCCGCGTCGCGCACGCGCGCCAGGATCGCGTCGGGGTCGCCGCCGGCGTTGATCGCGATGACGCGCATCGGTTCTTCCAGGCCGCGCAGCAGGATGCGACAGGCGGCGCGTTCATCGCTCGACCGGCTGGCGTCCAGGCGCTGTTGCAGGGCGGGACGGCAGGCGAGCAGCGCCGCGCCGCCGCCGGGCAGCATCCCATCGCGCAGCGCACCGCGCAGCGCCTCGGCCGCGCGGCCGGCCAGCTCCTTGCGCGCATCCAACTCGCTTTCGGTCGCCGCGCCCAGGTAGAGGGTCGCCGCGCCGCCGCAGAGCTTCCCCATCCGCGCCTGCAACTCCTGGCGCTCGTCCAGCGTCTTGGCGCGCGCCTGTGCGGCGCGCAATCCATCCATGTGCCGCCGCACGGCGCGCGGATCGCCCCCGCCGCCGGTGAAGCTGAAGTAGGTCTTGTCGGCCCAGGCGCGGCGCGCGCGGCCCAGGTCGGCCAGGCCGCAGCGGCGGAGCGATTCGCCCGCTTCGCGGCGCAGGGCGCGGCCGCCCGTGAGGATGGCGATATCCTCCAGCGCGCCTTTGGCCGTGATGGGCGGCGCCTGCACCGCGAGGGTCAGGATGTGGCGGCGGTTGGCGGGGGCCAGGAGCAGCGCCAGCACATCGGGCTTGAGCGCGTGCGCGATGAGCAGCAGCGACCGGATGCCCGCGCCGATTGCCGCATCGAGGATCGGTACCAGCTCGGCCGGCTCTTCGATGTCGAAGTCGGTCGCCAGGATCGCGGCGTTTTCCAGGTCGGTGCGGAAGCGCACCTGGTCGAGGAGCATCTCGGTGGAGTGTACGCCGCCCTCCCAATAGCTGCCCTCGACGTATTCGTGGCGGATTTCGCGGCCGTGCCCGGTGCGGATCTCCAGCCCGCCGCTGTCGCCGATGACATGAAAGATCTCGCCCAGCGCCGCGGCCAGTTCGGGGTCATAGCACACAGCTTGCGCCAGTCGGGTCAGTTGCGCCTGGCTCTCGACCTCGCGCGTCATGGCGGCCAGCTCGGCCAGGACGATCTCGATCCCTGCTTCCAGGTGGTTGCGGAGTTGCATCGCGTTGCCGCCGCTGGCGAGGTAGGTCAAGCCCTGGTTGTAGACGCTTTGCAGCAGCACCGCCGCGGTCGCGGCCCCGTCGCCGATCCGTTCGCGCTGCCGCCAGACCATGTGCCGCACCAACATCGCACCCATATCGGCGTCGCGGTCGGCAAGCTGGATCACGCGGCGCGCGATCGTGCCGGCGTCATCCAGCAGCTCCGGCGCGCGGTCGCGCATCGCTTTCTCCAGCGCCGTGTGACGCGGGTGAGGGCCGAGGGTCGGCCGGATGGCATTCACCATCTGGTTGATCCCCGCGGCCAGCCCGCGGGAGGCGGCAGGTTCAAAGACAACCCGTCTGACCGGTTTCGGCATGTGGGAGCAGCCCTTTCACGTTAAGATTTGGGCTATTGTAGCGCATGATCCCATCAGGCTGCAAGCCAAATGTACCCATTTGAGTACTGGACGGCGGGGTGGGTTTCCTGTAGAGTTGAAAGTCAAGCTGGCGATTGTTGTGTGAGGTGTTCCCTTGAACTATAATCTTGACAGATTGTTGGCGGAGACGCGCATAGGGAGAGAATGGTTGGGAAGCCACACCTTCGAGCCGGCTCGGGAAGAGTATTTGCTGCTGGACGCGCTGGCGCGGCTGAGCGATATTGGCGCGGGGATCAACGCGCTGACGGGCAGCGATGACACCCGCGTGGACGCCACGCTGCGGCTGATCGTCGAGAGCGCCATCCAGGTGGTGCCCGGCGCCGCGGCGGTTTTGTATGTGTACGATCGCCGGCGCGGCGCGTTCGATCCGGTCTCGCGGGTGTCGGCCGGCGAGTGGCTGGGCGCGACCGCGGAGGAGCGCGCGCGCATCGAGGATGATGAGCCGCGCGCGGCCGGGCTGGGGATGCGCGCCGTGAGCCAGTTGCGGCCGGTGCTCTCCTACGATGAGCCGGGCCTGGGCATCCATCCCGCCAAGGAGGCCGCGGGGGCTAAAGTCCTCGCCTGCCTGCCGCTGGTGGTGGCGGGCCGCGCGGTGGGCGTGCTCTACCTTTATTTGCGCGAAGCCCGCCGCTTCACGCAACTCGAACTCCTGTTGCTGAGCGTGTTCGTCAACCAGGCCGCCATCGTCATCTATCACGCCGATCAGTTGAGCGATGTCCAGCGCGAGTTGACCCGCCGGGAGGACGAGTTGTCTCGCCTGCGCCGCGCCGGCCTGTTGATCTCCTCGCGACGCCGGCCCGAAGAGACGCTGGAAGCGATCCTGCACATGGCGTTGGAGGTGACCGGCGCCCAATACGGCATCTTGCGGCTGGTGGACAAGCAGAGCCAACACCTCATCACGCGCGCGGTCGCCGGGGAGCGGTTGGATCGGCCGGCCGTCGAGGCGCTGCCGCTCAACGCCACGAGCATCATGGGCTGGGTCGCCCGGTCGCGGCAGCCGCTCAACATCGCCGATGTGCAGACGGGCCGCTGGTCGCGCATCTATTACCCGCTCGACTACTCCCTGGAGATGCGCGCTGAGCTGGCGGTGCCGCTCATCGGCGCGGGCGGCCGGCTGGAAGGGGTGCTGAACCTGGAAAGCCCGCAGGTCGGTGCGTTCAGCGAGCAGGATAGCCATCTGCTGCAGGCGTTTGCGACCCAGGCGGTGATCGCCATCCAGGAGGCCCGGCTGGTGGGCGCACTCCAGGAGGTATCGGCCCGGCTGCTCGTCGAGCCGTCCCAAGCGGTGATCGAGCGGCTGGTCGAACTGGCCTGCGATCTGCTGAACGCCAGCGCCAGCGCGATCTGGACCCTGGACGGGGATACGCTGATCTTGTCGGCGGCCAGCGCGGGCTATACGCGCGGCGATCATCTCTCGCTGCGCGGTAGCCTGACCGGCCAGGCCGTGCTGGCGCGCAGCCCGGTGACGAGCGAGGATGTGCGCAGCGACCCGCGCTTCGAGCGGACGGAGTTGGCGCGCGCCCAGGGGTGGACGCGCGCCCTCATCGTGCCCCTCACCCGCGCGCCCACGCGCGAGGCTGACTCCCCGCCCCCTGAGCCTGTCGCCGCT
>CAZYHE010000525.1:3235-3861 GCA_964647225.1 uncultured Anaerolineales bacterium | reverse complement strand
TGTGATCCCCGCCGGCACGCTGCTGCGCGTCTCGCTGGCGCACTGGTGGCGTCCCAGCGCCGCGAGCGACGAGATCGAACAGCGCTGCTACGTCCAGTTGTCCGGCTGGTATCCGTCGAAGGATGTGGCCGTTCGTAGTGACGACTTCAGTCGTCCGCCACGCTTCACGGCGACTGAAGTCGCCACTACAAACCAGGCGGACCCTGGGCCTGGCGAAGGGGAAGACGCGGCAGATCTAGCGACTGCCCGAAAGCTGCTCAAGACCGTCTTCGGCTACGACACCTTCCGACCACTCCAGGAAGAGATCATCGGGCAAATTCTCAACCGGCAGGACACGCTGGCAGTGATGCCGACCGGCTCGGGCAAATCGCTCTGCTACCAGATCCCGGCCCTCTGCTTCCCCGGCCTGACCGTCGTCGTCTCGCCGCTGATCGCGCTGATGCACGACCAGGTGATGCAGTTGCATGAGTTGGGCGTCCCGGCCGCGTATCTCAACAGCACCCTGACCTATGATAAATACGTGGCGACCGCCGGCCGCGTCCGGCAAGGGGAGATCAAGCTGCTGTACACCTCGCCGGAGACCCTCGTGCGGCCGGAGACGTCGGTCCTGCTCGACCGGTCGAACG
>CAZYHE010000525.1:1494-3225 GCA_964647225.1 uncultured Anaerolineales bacterium | reverse complement strand
GATTGACGAGGCGCACTGTATCTCAGCCTGGGGCCACGACTTCCGGCCCGAATACCGCCAACTCCTCCCGGTGCGCCGGCGCTACGGCCAGGCGGTGTGCGTGGCGTTCACCGCGACCGCCACGACGCATGTCCGCGACGACATCTGCGCCATCCTCGGCTTCCGTGCGGCGAACGTCTTCGTTGCCAGCTTCGACCGAGAGAACCTCTTCCTGGCGGTGCAGCCGCGGACAAACGGTCTGGCGCAAACACTGGCCTTCCTGGCCGCCCACCGCGATCAATCGGGCATCATCTACTGCAGCACGCGGGACGGCGTGGATCGGCTGGCCGCACAGTTGGCGGCGAAGGGCTGGCCCGTGCTGCCCTATCACGCGGGGATGGACGAGGCGACGCGCACGCGCAACCAGGAGCTTTTCTCCCGCGACAAGGTCCCCATCATCGTCGCCACGATCGCGTTCGGGATGGGGATCAACAAGTCGAACGTGCGCTTCGTCCTGCACCACAACCTGCCGGCCAACCTGGAGAGCTACTACCAGGAGATCGGCCGGGCGGGGCGCGACGGCCTGCGCGCCGACTGTCTGCTGCTCTTCAGCCGCGCAGACATGCAAACGATCTTCGGCTTCATCGAGGAGGGCGCGGCGGGAGAGCGGGGGGGCCGCCACGCGCGCTTGCAGGCGATGGTGCGCTATGCCGAGACCGAGGCGTGCCGCCGCAAGCCACTCCTGGAATACTTCGGCGAGACGCCCCCCGAGGCGGCGTGCGGTTTCTGCGACAACTGCCTGGCAGCCAGGGGAGAAAGCGAGAAAGTGGATGCCACGCTCGTCGCGCAGAAGTTTCTTTCGTGCGTCCTGCGCACCGGCGAGATGTTCGGCGCAGGGCACATCATCGCCATCCTGCGCGGCTCCCGCAGCCAGGACGTGCTGCGCCGCGGCCACGACCGGCTGCCCACCTACGGCGCCGGCACAGAGTACACGACTACGCAGTGGCGGCATTACGCCGAGCAGTTCATCCGCCAGGGCTTGCTCGCCCAAGACATGGAGTTCGGCGGCCTGAGCGTCACCGAGCGGGGCCGCGCGGCGCTGAAGGGGGCGCCGGTCTACGTGACGGCCGAGCCGCGGCAGCCAGCCGTCGCGGCCGTCGAGACGCCTCACGAACCGGGCCTCTTCGAGAAGCTGCGCCAACTCCGCCGCCAGCTTGCCGACGCCGCCGATGTGCCGCCCTTCATGATCTTCTCGGATCGCACGCTGACCGAGCTGGCGACCTACCTGCCGCACGCGCCATCCGCGCTGAACGCCATCCACGGCATCGGCGAGCGGAAGGCGGCGCAATACGGCGCGGCCGTGCTGGAGGCGATCCGCGCCTACTGCGCCGAGCACGGCCTGGCGGAACGCCCGCGACCGGCTGTGGTCGCGCCCGCCGCGGAGCGCGGTAAGCGGCGGTGGGAAGAAGTGGGCGAACTGTTTGCCGCCGGGCACTCGATCGGGGAGATCGCGGCGCTCTTTTCGGTGAAATTGGGGACCGTGGCCGCGCACCTGGGCACGTGGCAGGCTGCGGGCCAGCCGGTGGATGCCGGACGGGTGCGTGAAAGCTCGACGCTATCGGCGGAAGATCAGGCCCGCGTGCTGGCGGCGATGGCCGAGCTTGGCCCGGAGCGGCTCAGTCCGATCTTCGAGGCGCTCGACGGAGCGATCCCTTACGACGAGCTGCACCTGCTGCGCATCTGCTATCTGGC
>CAZYHE010000525.1:0-1394 GCA_964647225.1 uncultured Anaerolineales bacterium | reverse complement strand
TTTTCGAGCACCAGGAAGTGACTCAGCCCGAAGGCTTGCAGCGGTGTGTGTTCCAACGTATAGAGAACGCGGCGCAGGAGCGCGCCCAGGCCGGGCCGCCGCGCCACCACGTTGTCGAAGCCGGGATAGATGATGCGGTGATGCACGACGCGCGCCTGGGCCGGATCGAACAGGCCGCGCAGCCGGCCGGCGGTGTAGGCGCGCACGTGCGGCGCCAGGCGGTCGCGCAGCGGGTCGGGCAGATAATTGATGAGCGGGGTGTTGCCGAAATGGTAGCGGCCGCGCCAGTAATGGCCGTGCGTCTCGAAGGGATAGAGGCGGTTCGGGCAGAAGATCACGACCCGACCGCCGGGCCGGATCACCCGCAGCATCTCCCGCGCCGCGGCCCGGTCGTCGGCCACATGCTCGATCACCTCGTGGGAGAAGAGCACATCGAAGCTGGCGTCGGCGAACGGCAGCGCCTCGGCCGGCGCGACGACGATCCCCCCCTGCCGGGCGGCCGCCTGGCGCGCCACGGGGAGGTCAATCTCGACGCCGGTCACGTGCGGACTGAAACGGCGGAACTGCTCGGTGTACATCCCGACGCCGCAGCCGGCATCCAGGATGGCCGCGCCATCGAGCTGCGCCCACTGGCGCACCAACGCCAGCCGGCGTTCCTGTCCCGCGCGCCACACGTAGGAGGGATGCCCCAGCCGCGCGGCTTCGTCGGCGGAACGGCGGAAATCTTCACTCTGCGCTGATGATGCAACCGATTGATCGAATTGATTCATCTCGCTTGTCCAAAACGCCCCCCGCGCTTCTCCAGAGGGTTCATCATATGGCGCTCAATTGTCCTTACTTCAAGCTGTGACCAGCGAGGTCTCGATTGCGATTTCCAAACGCCGCCCGTTCGATAGGTCTATTCTCGCCTTCTGGCCTTCCTTGACTCCGAAAGAAGCGATGCCCCTCGGCAGAAGGATACCCAAAGAATCGCCGAACCGCCTAATCTCCGCCTCTTCACCCATCAGTTCTTGGAGTCTCTGCAACTCCTGCAAGCGCTTGGCCTGAGCTTTTGTCAGCGTAACGAAGCCACAAGCAGGACAAACCAATGCAGGCACCGTGAAACCCGCGATCGTAACCTCACGATCTTCAAGAAATTGACCGTCACTACATCTCATCTTCGGCCCCTCGTTGTCCAACATGTTCTGACCTCCCAGAAATCCTCGTGAAGCAGCACGATCACTGTGTAGGTGCGTTTTTCCTTGCCGAAATACTGCTCGAAGCAAATTTTTCTCGGTGCTTCACTCTTTTCCAGTACCACCTTGCCTGTGCGGGCGACCGTTTCGACGTAGTCCAGATCCAAATGCCGCTCAGCTTCGCGGTCAAACAAGTGAGGACTGAAAGTAATAATCACC
>CAZYHE010000524.1:0-3861 GCA_964647225.1 uncultured Anaerolineales bacterium | reverse complement strand
GTAATTATAGCACAAGACGCGACGCGCGTCTTTGTCGAAAGGAGCAAAGTATCTCATGACAAACGTATTCGATGAGTTCGAGCGCCGCGGCCTGGTGCATAGCTACACCGAGGCGCTCCCCGAAACGCTGGCGAAGGACAAGCTCACGGCCTACATCGGGTTCGACCCGACCTCGGACAGCCTGCAGGTCGGCAATCTGCTGGCGCTGATGGGCCTGGCGCGGCTGCAACGCTTCGGCCACACGCCGATCGCGTTGGCCGGCGGCGGCACCGGGCTGATCGGCGATCCCAGCGGCAAGGTACACGAGCGCCAATTGCAGAGCAAAGAACAAATCGCTGCTAACGTCGAGGCAATCAAAGTGCAATTGGCCCACTTCCTGGATTTCGACGTGCAGAGCAACCCGGCCCGCATCGTCAACAACGCGGACTGGCTGACGACGATCCCGATGATGGATTTCCTGCGCGACGTGGGCAAGCACTTCACCGTCAATTACATGATGGCGAAAGATTCGGTGCAGACCCGGCTGGAGCGCCAGGATGGCATCTCCTACACCGAGTTCAGCTATATGCTGCTGCAAGCCTATGATTTCTTGCAGTTGTTCGAGCACTACGGCTGCACCCTCCAGGCCGGCGGGAGCGACCAATGGGGCAACATCACCGCGGGCGTCGAGCTGATCCGCCGCGTGCGGGGCGAGCGCGCCTACGGCCTGGTCTATCCCCTGGTGACGAGCGCCGACGGGGTGAAGCTCGGCAAGACGGAGCAGGGCGCGATCTGGCTCGACGCCAGACGGACGTCGCCTTACCGGTTCTACCAGTTCTGGCTGAACCAGCAGGACGCCGACGTGATCCGCTACCTGGGCTACTTCACCTGGCTGACCTGGGAGGAGTTGGCCGAGCAGCAGCAGGCGGTGCTCGAACATCCTGAGCAGCGCGCAGCGCAACGCCGCCTGGCGCGCGAGGTGACGCGGCTGACGCACGGCGAACAGGCGTTGGCCGACGCCGAGCGGGCGTCGCAGGCGCTCTTCGGCGGCGCGCTCGATGGGCTGAGCGGGGCCGACATCGCGGACATCTTCGCCGAAGTGCCCGCCAGCGAGCTGCCCCGGTCGGCGTTCGAGGCCGCGGGCAAGCCGATCCTTGACGTGCTGACCGAAACCGGCATGGCGAAATCCAAAGGGGAGGCGCGGCGGCTCATCAGCGCGGGCGGGGCCTACGTCAACAACGTGCGCGTCGAAGACCCGGCCCAACTGGTCACGACGGCGCAGCTCATCGCGGGCCGCTTCATCGTCTTGCGCAGCGGCAAGAAGCAGTATCACCTGCTGCGGGCGCTGGCTTGATGGCCCAGCCAGAGGGAACCGCCAGGGCGGCCACGACCGTGGTTGCGCAGATTGCGCCGCAACGGAGCACGCAGTATTCGTCTCTGGCGAGCACACTCGCGCCGCACGAGCTGCTGCTCAGCCCGCTGGGCGGGGCGATCGCCGATCTGCGGCCCATCCGGCTGGGCGACCAGGACTACCTGCGCTTCGATCTGCCCGCGCCGCCGGACGACCGGGCGCGTCACGAATTGGGGTTGCTGGCGTGTACGAGCGCGTTTTTCCTTCTCTATGAAGAACTCGGCGGACGGCCGGGGCCGTTCCTGCAGCCGCTCGAAACGCACACCGCGTCCGCGCTGCCCGCCGAGTTGCTGATGGCGCGGCGCTATCGGGGCAAGACCAACGAGCTGTTCACGCTCTTCCTGTGCAACGCGGCCCGATTCAGCAGCGCGTTTGCCGGCCAGCCGTGGAACAGCCTGCGTGTGTTCGATCCGCTGGCGGGCGGCGGCACGACCCTCTTTGCGGGGCTGATGTTGGGCGCCGAGGTGGCCGGCGTCGAGAACCAGCGCGGCGATGTGGAATCCACGGCGACCTTCCTGAGTGAATTTCTGCGCGAGGCGGGGGTGCGCTTCGATCTGAAGGAGGAACGGCTCAGGAAGCTCGGCCATCGGTGGGCGTTCACCATCGCCGGGGCGCCGCCGCGGCGGTGTCTGCTGGCGCACGGCGACGCCATCCAGTCAGCCGAGTTGCTGGCGGGCTTCCGGCCGCATCTCATCGTCACCGACCTGCCGTATGGCATCCAGCACCAGGGGCCGCTCGGCGAACTGCTCACGGCGGGGCTGCCGGTATGGGCGGGCCTGCTGGCCGAAGGCGGCAGCCTGGCCTTCTCCTGGGATGCCACGCGCTTCCCCCGCCGCGAGATGGTCGCGCTGGTGGAATCGGTCAGCCCGCTGCGCGTCCGCAACGATCCGCCCTATGACCGGTTAGGGCATCGGGTGGATCGGGTAATCAAGCAGCGCGATGTGCTGGTGGCGCGACGTTTGAAAGAGTCGGCGATTCTTCCTATTCCCACTTTGGAGACCTTTTCTTGAGTCCACTGCGTTTCCTCACCGCCGGCGAGAGCCACGGCCCCAGGCTGACCGCCATCCTCGAGGGGATGATCGCGGGATTGCCCATCGCGGCCGAAACGATCAACCGCGAACTGGCGCGGCGGCAGCAGAGCTATGGCTCGGGCGGCCGGATGAAGATCGAGCACGACACCGTCGCGATCACCGCGGGCGTGATGGGCGGCATCACCACCGGCGCGCCGATCAGCCTCGAAGTCGCCAACCTGGACTACAAGTCATGGGCGACAAAGGACGTGCCGCCCATGACCATCCCGCGGCCCGGCCACGCCGACCTGACCGGCGCGCTCAAGTACGGCTATCGCGACCTGCGGCCTGCGCCCGAACGCGCCAGCGCGCGGGAGACGACGATGCGCGGGGCCGTGGGCGCGCTGTGCAAGGCGTACCTGGCGCAGTTCGGCGTCACCGTCGGCGGCTACGTGACCGCCATCGGCGAGGTCGAGGCCGCGTTGCCGGACGATCTGCCCTACGCCGAGCGGTTCGCCCAGGCCGAGACCAGCGAGGTGCGCTGCCCCGATCCGGCCGCCTCCGAAGCGATGCGCAAGCTCATCTGGGATGTGATGCAGGCCCGCGACACGATCGGCGGCGTGTTCGAGATCGTCGTGCTGGGCGCGCCGCCCGGCCTGGGCAGCCACGTTCACTTCGACCGGAAGCTGGATGGCCGGCTGCTGGCCGCGCTTGGCTCGATCCAGGCGATCAAGGGGGTCGAGATCGGCCCGGCCTTTGCCAACACCCGGCTGCGCGGGACGCAGGTGCATGATGAGATCGTGCTGGAGCGCACGGGCGCTGAGCTTGTCGAAGCGCCGCCCGCCCTTCGACAAGCTCAGGGTGCGGGCGTAGGGCAAGATTTGCGGCGCGCCACCAACCGCGCCGGCGGCCTCGAAGGCGGCATCACCACCGGCGCGCCGATCATCCTACGCGCGGCCATGAAGCCCATCGCCACGACCCTGACGCCCCTCCAGTCCGTTGACCTGGCGACCGGCGAACCGGCCCCCACGCGCTACGAGCGCTCCGACTTCTGTGCGGTCCCCCGCGCCGTCGTCGTGGGCGAGGCGATGGCCGCCTGGGTGATCGCCGACGCGCTCATGGAGAAGCTCGGCGGCGATTCGCTGGCCGAGCAATTGCCGCGTTTCGCCGCCCTGCGCCAAAGCCGGCTGGCGGACTTGCCGATGGATGGCGTGGCGTGGCGGTTTGGATATGAAGCGTAGGACGTATTGCGTATTCCGTTCGTGCATCCTGGAACAACCCACGCAATACGAAATACGCAGCACGCGACCTAGCGTATTATTGCAGGGACTTTCATCATGACAGCAAACATCATCCTCACCGGTTTCATGGGCGCGGGCAAGACCAGCGTCGGTCGCGCGGTGGCCGCGCGGCTGGGCCGCCGCTTCGTGGATCTGGACGATCTGATCGTGGCGCGGGCGG
>CAZYHE010000523.1:0-3872 GCA_964647225.1 uncultured Anaerolineales bacterium | reverse complement strand
GCGCATCCGTTTATCCGTTCATCATCCGCTGCCCCGCTACCCCCCACACCCCGGCGCGTAACACAACACCAGATCCTTCGCCGCCTTCACCTCGTCCAGCCGCTTGACCGGCGCGCGGTGCGGCGCGGTGTGGAGCAGGTCGGGATCGGCGCGCGCTTCGTCCGCGATGCGGATCAGCGCGTCGGCGAACGCGTCGAGGGTCTCCCGGCTCTCGGTCTCGGTCGGCTCGATCATCAGCGCCTCCGGCACGATGAGCGGGAAGTAGACGGTCGGCGGGTGGAAGTCGTAGTCCATCAGCCGCTTGGCGATGTCCATCGTGCGGATGCCGGGCGCGTCCTTCAGGATGCCCTGCGCGACGAACTCGTGCATACACGTCCGGTCGCCGTGCGGGATCGGGTAGATGGCCCGCAGCCGGGCTTGCAGATAGTTGGCGTTGAGCACCGCGTTCTCGCTCACCGCGCGCAGCCCCGCCGCGCCGTGCATGCGGATGTAGGTGTAGGCGCGCACCAGCACGCCGAAGTTGCCGTGGAACGCCTTCACCCGGCCGATGGATTTGGGCGGCATGTGCCAATGGAGCAGCCCGTCCAGCTCGCCCTGCTGGACGATCGGGCCGGGCAGGTAATCCACCAGCGCTGCGGCCACCCCCACCGCGCCCGATCCCGGCCCGCCACCGCCGTGCGGGGTCGAGAAGGTCTTGTGCAGGTTGTAGTGCAGCACGTCGAAGCCCAGGTCGCCGGGCCGGACGATGCCCAGGATGGCGTTGAAGTTCGCGCCGTCGCCGTAGACCAGGCCGCCCGCCTCATGCACCATCTTGATTATGTCGAGCACGTGCTCGTCGAAGAGGCCCAGCGTGTTCGGGTTGGTCAGCATCAGGCCGATCAGCTTGGGGCCGTGCTGGGCGATGAGGCCCCGCAGCGCGGCCAGATCCACGTTGCCGCGGCCGTCCGAAGGCACGACCACCACCTTCAAGCCCGACATGCTCGTGGTGGCGGGGTTCGTGCCGTGCGCCGAATCGGGCACCAGGATGATGTCGCGCGCGCATTCCCCGCGATCATACAGATACTTGCGCATGATCAGCACGCCGGTCAGCTCGCCGTGCGCGCCGGCCGCGGGCTGGAGGGTGACGCCCGCAAACCCGCCGATCTCGGCCAGCATCTCTTGCAGCTCCAGCATCAGCCCCATCGCGCCCTGGACGCTGGCCTCCGGCTGGAGCGGATGCACCGTCGCAAAGCCCTGGATGCGCGCCGCGACTTCGTTCACCTTCGGGTTGTACTTCATCGTGCAGGAGCCGAGCGGATAGAAGCCGGTATCAATGCCGTAGTTCATCTGCGACAGCCGGACGTAGTGCCGCACCAGGTCAATCTCGGCCACTTCCGGGAGGGGCAGCTCGCCGCGTTCGCAGCCCGCGGGCAGCGGCGTCCGCGGCACATCGCAATCGGGCAGGCTCACCGCCCGGCGGCCGGGCTGGCAGATGTCGTAAATCAGGGCTTCACCCATGGCTCACCTCCCCCTCGTCATCGTAGCGATCCGGGTTCATCGTCGTCACTTCCTGCAGCGCCTCGACCAGCAGGTCAATCTGCGCCCGGCTGTTCATCTCGGTGATGCAGAGGAGCATATGATCCGCCAGGTCGGGATAATCGCCCCCCAGGTCGTACCCGCCGACCATGCCGTAGCGATCCAACAGAACGTCGTTGATCAGCGCGACGGGCCGCGGGCAGCGCACGACGAATTCCTTGAAGAACGGCCCGCGGCTGACGACCTCATAGCCGGGGAGCTGGCCGATCTGGTCAGCCGCGTAGTGCGCCTTGTGATAGCTCAGCTCGGCGACGGTGCGCAGGCCATACTTGCCCATCGCGGCCATGTAGATCGCGGCGGCCAGCGCGTTGAGCGCCTGGTTCGAGCAGATGTTGCTCGACGCCTTCTCGCGGCGGATGTGCTGCTCGCGCGTGCTGAGGGTCAGCACGAAGCCGCGCTTGCCGTCGGTGTCCACCGTCTGGCCGACGATCCGGCCGGCCGAGCGGCGCACGTCATCCTTTTTCATGGCGAAGAAGCCCAGGTACGGCCCGCCGAAGCTGATGGCGTTGCCCATCGGCTGGCCCTCGCCGGTGACGACATCCGCGCCGTATTGGCCGGGCGGCACGAAGAGGCCCAGGCTGATCGGATCGGCCGAGACGACGAACTGCGCGCCCGCCGCGTGAACCTGATCGGCCAACGCTTGCATCTCGGCCGGGGTATAGAGCCGCCCCAGGAAATCCGGGTTTTGGACGACCACGCAGGCGGTCTGCTTGTCGAGCAGGGCGGCCAGCGCGTCGAGCACGCCCCCTGAGCTTGTCGAAGGGCCGACGGGGCGCGCTTCGGCACGCTCAGCGACCGCGCGCCCTGAGCCTGTCGAAGGGCCAGCGTCTTCGCCGACGATCTCCAGCGACATGCCCTGCGTGTACGTCCGCACCACCGCGCGATACTGCGGATTGAGCGTGGGGCTGAGGATCACCTTGTTGCGCTTGCCGCGGCCCATCTGCAGCGCCATGATCACCGCCTCGGCCACCGCGGTCGCGCCGTCGTAGTGCGAGACGTTGCTCACCTCCATGCCGGTCAGCGCGCAGATCATGGATTGATATTCGTAGTGCGCCTGCAGCGTGCCCTGGCTGATCTCCGGCTGGTAGGGGGTGTAGGCGGTGAAGAACTCCGACCGGTGCAGGAGGAAATCCACGACGCTCGGCACGAAGTGGTTGTACGCGCCCGCGCCGAGAAAACACGCCAGGTGATGCAGGTCGTCGTTCTCGTTCGCCAGCGCGTTCAGTTCCTCGATCACCTCCATCTCGGAGAGCGCGGGCGGCAGCGCCAGCATCGGGAACCGATACGCCTCCGGCACATCGCGAAACAACTCGGCCACCGATCCCGCGCCCACCACCTTCAACATCTCGGCGCGATCCGCGTCCGTGTTTGGGATGTAATTCATTGAACCTCCAAAAGAGGAATGCTGAATGATGAGTGATGAATGATGAATAGCCCAGATTCATCATTCCGCATTCATCATTCTGCATTCGGTCGCTCAGTGTCCGCCCTTCTCCTCTTCCTCAGCCACATACGCTTCATAGGCGACGGCATCCATCAGGCCGGCCAGTTCGCCGGCATTGGTCGGTTTGACCTTGATCAGCCAGGCGGTGCCGTAGGGGTCTTCGTTCACCCATTCGGGATGATCTTCCAGCGCCGTGTTGATCTCGATCACTTCGCCGCTGATCGGGCTGTAGGCGTCCTCGGCGGCCTTGACCGATTCGACCGTGCCCAGGCTCTCGCCCGCGGTCACGGAATCGCCGATCTCCGGCAGATCCACGTAGACGACATCGGAGAGGAGGTGCTGGGCATAGTCGGAGACACCGACCACTGCGACCGCACCTTCCAACCGCACCCACTCGTGGGTCTTGGCGTACTTGGCTTTGGAATCGAACTTGTAGCTCATGATGATCCTCCTGGAAGTTGGTAGATTGGGAAATTGGTAGATTGGTAGGTTGGGAAACTAGAAAAAAGACGGGCCAGGCTGGCATTCCGCCCGCCTCCCGTCCCTGTCCTTTGACCTGAGAGTTTGCCCATTCGCGTCGGCCCCGGCCGAGTCTCCTGTGAATGCCGCTTGCCCCATCGGTGTCCCGTCCACGCTGACGGGCCTTTCCAGAGTGCTGTCCCAACGCGATGTGTGTGCCTGAGAGATTGCCTGTCGGTTGCCCCTTCGGCGATCCCGCCCACCTTGCCCACCGTCCGCCAGCCGGGTGATCGGGATGCTCTCTCGCGCTGTTCATCCAGCCGGTATGCGATTAACGACAAGCGGAGTGTAGCACAGCGAAGCGGGGCTGTCAATGACGCCGCGCAGGTTGGGC
>CAZYHE010000522.1:1647-3875 GCA_964647225.1 uncultured Anaerolineales bacterium | reverse complement strand
GTCCGGCCGGAACAGGATCTTGTAGAGCTGCTCCCGGATCGCCGCCGGGCTGCCGTCGCGCAGGAGGAAGGGCGGCAGTTGGCCGTTGATCACGGCGTCCGGCATCTTCTCGCGAATCAGCCCGGCGTCCACGGTCGGGCCATAGTTGACCGAGTTGATGCCCAACGCCTGCTGCATCTCGAGCAGATGGCCCATCGCGCTGTCGGAGTGTTGGTAGCGCCGCACATCGCCGGGGGCCATCGCGGCCAGCACCTTCTCCAGAACCGGATAACAGTATTCCCGGTAGAGCTTGCGGTTGAAGAGCGCGCTGTTGTCGTCGGTGATCCACCAGCCCGGCTCGACGACCCCACTGAACTCGCGCAAGATCGTGTTGAACTCGACCATCTTCGCCGCCAGGATGTCCCGGAAGCGCCGCATCAGGTCGGGATAGTCGTAAAACCACAGAAAGAGCACTTCCGGCTTCAGGATCGAGGTCATGATCGTCGCCGGGCCGCGGCTGCCTGTGCCGAGCTTCGGCAGCGGCTTGCCGGCGGCCTTGCGCGCCTCCCACTCCGCCCGGTAGTCGGCCGGCAGCGCCCACGCCCACAGATCGGTCGCCTCGGCGCGATCCAGGACGCGCGCGAACTCGTCGGGATCGTCCGTCACCGGCATCAGCCAGGGCGTGCTCCCCTCGTGATAGCCGAACTCACACCCAAAGAGATTCTCGATCCGCTTCGGCCACGCGCGCCAGGTGTCGTCATCGAAGAAGGCTCGGCCGACGTACTCCTGCGTGAGCGCGTTGACCCCACAGTGCAGCGCGTTTCGCTAATCGGTGTCCTGAGAGTAGCGCAGCGTGGACGGCACCGCCACGAACTCGAAGATCCAGTGGTCGTCCGGCGAGAAGGAGGCCGGGCAGCGTGGCTTGTCTGTGCCCAACACCTGGCAGCGGTCGTTCTCCACCCACCAGGCCGCCACATCTAGGGAGCGCGTCAGTTCCATGAACTCAGTCTCGATGATCGCCATCAGTTACGATGCTCCTTGCATGAACTCCAGCATAACCGGCCAGGCATCCGCCGCGTAGAAACGATGCCCACCCTCTCCGATCACCAGCCGGCAGCGGTCGGCAACCCCGGCCGCCGCGTAGATGCGGCGGAGCTGCTCGAACACAGTACGCACCCCGCCGATCGGGAAGATGTCATCATCTTTTCCGGCCACCACAACGACCGGCCTGGGCGCAAAGAGGCCGAGCACGTCCCCCATGTCGGCCACTTTCAGGATGCCGGGCACGTAGTTGTCGGCGCAATGATAGATCGAACCTATTGAATCACGGAACGTGCAAAACGCGCAAGATGGCATGGCGAACGCCAAACGCGGGAGCAGCGCCGCCGCGTAGATGGTGGTCGTCCCGCCGCCGGAGTTGCCCATCACGCCGATCCGCCGCGTGTCGGCGTCGCCGCGCGCGGCCAGGTAATCTATCCCCCGTTCCACGTCGTAGACCCGCTCGCCGACCAGCGTCTTGCCCACAAGAAGCGCCTGCATCGCCGCATCGTGGCAGCCGTGCGTCGAGACCTTCTTCTGCGCCTGTTCGCGCCGCTCGCCGAACGAGCGCTGCTCGATGCACAGCGCAGCGATCCCCCGCGCCATGCAGCCGAGCGCGAAATCGCGGTCGCCGGGCGAATCGAATGGCTGCGTCTCGTCCTCCCGCTGCACGCCGATCGAGACGTGCATCCCCGTGCTGTGCCCCTGCAGGCAGATCATGAAGGTGTAGGGCGGCTGCGCGTTTTTCGGCAGGCAGACGTAGGCCGGCACGTCCGCGAACGGCTCGCTGGTGAAGACGATCTTCTCGATGACGCCGAGCGGATGCTCGCGCCGCCACACTTGCCTAACGTTCAGCGGCGTCTTGGGTTGCGCCGCGTAGCCCAACAGATCGCGCAGCTTGCGGCGCAGCCGGCGCTGCCACGCGACGACATCGCCGCCGTCGTAACACCAGGCCGGCTGAAGCCCGGCCATGACGTGGCGATGGTATTCGGATGGGGAAAGATGGATTGCTGATGCTATTTCAGGCAAGTTGATCCTCCGATCTGGTCTGAATCGCGCCAGTTCAGCCCCGTTCACGGGGCGCCGCCCGGTAGCCCGGCGACTTCATCGCCGGGCGGTTCCGGCCAACCACAACTCTTGCCGTCGCCGCCGACCACCCGGACATCAATGTCCGGGCTACCCAACAGCGCCGGATCAATCCGGCTTTCTCC
>CAZYHE010000522.1:0-1547 GCA_964647225.1 uncultured Anaerolineales bacterium | reverse complement strand
CTCGGCCAACCACAACTCTTGCCGTCACCACCGACCGCCCGGACATCAATGTCCGGGCTACCCAACAGCGCCGGATCAATCCGGCTTTCTCCGCCCCGCACACCAGCCCCGTTCACGGGGCGCCGCCCGGTAGCCCGGCGACTTCATCGCCGGGCGGCCTCGGCCAACCACAACTCTTGCCGTCACCACCGACCGCCCGGACATCAATGTCCGAGCTACCCCGCAGCGCCGGATCAATCCGGCTAGACGACTGCCATACGCTCCAGCTCCGCACGCCAGGCAGCTTCATTCACGACATACAAACCCGTAGATTCCCCGATGCGCACAACACCTTCCCCTGAAATACGTTCCAGAATCGGAATCGTCGTTCCCTGGGCATGATGTTCCTTCTGACGCTCAACATAGGCAATGTAGTTCGGCAGGCGCTTACTATCGAATGAAAACGCGCCGTACTCCTCCTGCCAGAAGAACTCACCTCCGATTCCCGACTTATTAAACCTCGTCGAGGCCACGGCTTTGACCTGACCCACAAACTTCGCAACCGCGATCGAAGGCGGGATCGCCACAACCATGTGGACGTGATCCATAATGCAGTTTAGCGCGAAAAGAACGCCGCCCAGACCGATTGCCTTGCTGCGCAAGAAACCCAAAATCACCGGCTCGACGCTCGGTGACAGTAACGGCTCTCGGTTCTTCGTCGCCCACACCAAGTGATAGAAGAGCTGATAGAATGGCATCGTCATACCCCCTGATGCGTGTTACCAGCGGCCCTACCGCGTCCGATTATAAACGTAATCCTCCCGCTCCGTCACCCCCGCAAACAGCTCGCGCGACAGCGGCGGCCGGGTCTTGTTCAGATCCGCGTGCGCGTCCAAGTCCGCCGGCGTCGTCCAAAGCTCCATCAAGATCAGCTTCTCTGGATTGACCGCGCTCTGAAAGATCTCATACTGCTCGCAGCCATGCTCCTGCGCCGTAACCTCTGCGCAGCGCGCGGCAAACGCCGCGGCCAGATCGCCGCCCCGCCCCGGCGCGGCCGTGAAAGTGATCACCAATCGAACTGCCATTCCATTCCCTCCATTCGTTGATTTGCCGATTTGCAATTTGTTAGTCTACTGATTGAGCCACAACTCGTACACATCCTCCCCGTGCCGGATGACCATCTCCCCCGACCCGAAATCAGCGTGCGCCCACGGGCTATCCACCATCGGATAGCCGTGGAGTTGGATCGGCGCGCCGTTCACCGTCGGCTTCACATCCCAGCCGGTAACGAACCGGCCGACCGACGGCGAGACATACAGGAGCGCGTCCTCCTGCGCCACGATTTCCGCGGCCTGCAACCCGGCCACGAACGCGTCGAACGACCCCCAATCCGCCTCGCGACCGCACTCCACCAACCAGGTATTCTCCTGCGCCGCGCATTGCAACTCCCGGCCCGCATATTGCCCCTCATTTCCCACCGTGAAGCCATTCTGCGAGTAGATGCCGACGTAGCCTCGCCCCACCCGGCCGAACGCCCACTTCCCGGCGAAGCGCACCCCGTCGAACCG
>CAZYHE010000521.1:0-3900 GCA_964647225.1 uncultured Anaerolineales bacterium | reverse complement strand
CACCCCTTCGACGACCGAGTCTGCGCTGCCCGCCAGCGCGAAGTTGTGGGCAAAGCCAGCGCCGACGATCATGCCCAACACGAACACCGCGGCGTCCCCATCCCCTTCGCCGGAGAGGAAGAGCTGGCGCCCCGGGCAGCCGCCGGCCAGCGCAAACGCCAGGCCCGATAGCGTCATGCCCAGGAAGTTCCATAAATAGCTGCTGTGGGCTACCGGCTGACCGGCGAAGCCGAAGCGCACCTGACCCAGGATCAGATTCATGACGAATGCGACCACCAACAGCGTCGCCAGCCCGGTGATCAGGTGCAGGTCACGCATCAGGAGCACATCGCGGATCGCGCCCATGGTGCAGAAGCGGGTGCGCTGGGCCAGGAAGCCGATGAGCAGCCCGGCACCCAGCGCGATCAGCAGCGGGGCGTGCAGCGAGCCAGGCCCAGTCTTACTGAAGAAGATCGGGCCGTCCTTGCTGAAGATCGGCTGGAAGATGAGCAGGAGCAGCAGGCCGACCATGAGCAGCGGCATGATCCAGCCCACCGCGGTATAGGTCTTCTGCGCCCGGCCCAGGGTGTAGCCGGCCTTGAGGAATTGGACGCCGATGGCGATGCCGGCTGCCAGGCCCGCCAGGCCGAGGATGGCGTTGAGGTCGCCGCCGGCCAGGCGCAGGGTGGCGCGCCAGGGGCAGCCCAAGAACGCCAGCGCGCCGATCATGGCAAACATGCCCAGCACGAAGCGCACGATGGGCGCGGAGCCGGCGCGAGCGCGAAACTCGCGGAAGGCGTAGGCCGCCAGCATGGCCCCCAACACGAAACCGATGATCTCGGGACGGATGTATTGCACGACGGCCGCGCGGTGTAAGCCCAGCGCGCCGGCAATGTCGCGCTCGAAGCAGGCCACGCAAATCCCCATGTTCGGGGGGTTGCCGAGCTTCTGCAAGAGCGGGGCCAGGACGCCGATGACGGCGCCCGCGAGGATGATGCCCCAACGTGAGGCAAAGAACCGGGTGAGACGTTCCGACATGTTCTCCCTCCTGTGATAATGTTTCCACGCGGCGCGGCTGGCGCGCCACGACGTGGGCAACAAAAAGCCGTCGCCAGCATACGCGGGCGACGGCTCAGGCGGGAGAAGCCAAGCCGAATCAGGGCGGGGCGTCACCGCCGCCGCCCGGCGTATGCCGGTTACCCCGTGATCGCCGAACGGCGATCCGGGTCGCGGGTCAGGTCTGGCGGTGATGCAAGATGAACACTGCGGTGCTCCTCATCAGATGGCTCGCTCGGGGCTGTCTGAGCGATGGGCCAAGTATAGCATTGGGTTTGTGAAACGCCAAACAGACGATCCTGCAAAGACGGGACTTCGTTATAGAAGATGCCTCTCCGGCAGGCTGTTAGCGCAGAGTCAAGAGCGCCTGGCCTTGCGCCACCTGCACCCGTGGTTGGACGCGCACCTCGTGGATCACCCCGGCGCGGGGCGCGCGCAACTCATTCTCCATCTTCATCGCTTCCAGGATCAGCAACGGCTCACCCTCGGCGACCTGCTGGCCCGGCGCGGCCAGCACCTTGACGACCAGGCCGGGGATCGGCGCCTTGATGACCAGTTCCCCGTCGGGGGCCTTCAGGTTGCGGTCGGCCAGCGACAGCCGCCGCGAGCGTTCGTCCTGCACCTTCACCTGGTAGCGTTGCCCGCCCACCAGGATGTTGTACAGGTTGCGCTGGTCGCTTTCGCTATCGAGCACGACCTCGTGCGAAACGTTTTCGAGCAGCAGCGAGTAGAGCTGCCGGCCGCCGATCGGTTTGATGTCTACGTTCAGTTCGATCCCTTCGAACACGATCCGGCCGTGATGGTCAATGGAAATCTCGAACGTCTGCTCGTTGATGGTGGCGTAGTATTTCATCGGGTTCGCATCGCTCCTGCCCGGCCGGCCTGCTTCCACGGCGAGACGCGCGGCCCCGTCCCCGGTCTATCGTCGCACGGCGCGCCCAGGATGACCGCCTCTTGCCCCCGCTCGTGCTCGATGAGCGCCGCGGCGATGGCCGCGACTTTGGCGAGATCCCGGCTGGGCGCGGCCGACAGGCGGAAGCCATCCGGGCCATCCAGAAATTGCGTGTCGAACTGCCCGCCCTGAAAACGGGTGCTGTCCATCACCTGCTGGTGGAACGGGATCGTCGTGTGGATCCCGCCGACGCGGTACTCGGCGAGCGCCCGGCGCATCCGCAGGATCGCCTCGGCGCGCGTCTCGCCCCAGACGACCAGCTTCGCCAGCATGGGGTCGTAGAACAGGCTGACCTCCCAGCCGGCGTAGATGCCGCTCTCCAGCCGCACGCCCGGCCCGGTCGGCTCCGAGAGGCTGGTGATGCGGCCGGCCTGCGGCAAAAAGCCGTTGTACGGGTCCTCGGCGTTGATCCGGCACTCGATCGCATGGCCTTTGAAGCTGATATCATCTTGCGTCCAACGCATCCGGCGTCCTGAGGCGATCGCCAACTGCTCCTTGACGAGATCCACGCCCGTGACCATCTCGGTGACGGGATGCTCGACCTGCAGCCGGGTGTTCATCTCCAGGAAATAGAAACGGCCCGAGCGATCCAGCAGGAACTCGCTGGTGCCGGCGTTGGTGTAGCCGACGGCGCGGGCAGCGCGCACCGCCACCGCGCCCATCGCCGCGCGCAGCTCAGGTGTGACCGCCACGGAGGGCGATTCTTCGATCAGCTTTTGGTGGCGCCGCTGGATCGAGCATTCACGCTCGCCCAGGTGGATGCAGTTGCCGTGCGAATCGGCGAGCACTTGGATCTCCACGTGGCGCGCGCGCGATACGAGCTTTTCGAGGTAAACCGTGTCATTGCCGAACGCGCCGAGCGCCTCGCGGCGGGATGCTTCGAGCGCCCTGGGCAAATCGGCCGGATCGTTGACCACGCGCATCCCTTTGCCGCCGCCGCCCGCCGCCGCCTTCACCAGCACCGGATAACCGATCTCTTCGGCCGCGTGGACCGCTTCGGCATCCGAAACCCCGGCATCCAGGCCCGGCACCACCGGCACGCCGGCCGCGATCATCGCCCGCCGCGCGGCCACCTTGTCGCCCATCGTGCGGATCGCCGCCGGGGGCGGCCCGATCCAGGCCAGCCCGGCGGCCAACACCGCTTCGGCAAAGTGCTCGCTCTCGGCGAGGAAGCCGTAGCCGGGATGGATCGCGTCGGCGCCCGCCGCGATGGCCGCCGCGATGATGGCCGGGATGTTCAGATAGCTCTCGCGGGCCGGCGCCGGCCCGATATAATAGGCTTCATCGGCATAACGCACATGGAGCGCCGAACGGTCGGCGTCCGAATAGACCGCAGCCGTGCGCAGCCCGCGCTCCCCACACGCGCGCAAGACGCGGACCGCGATCTCGCCGCGGTTGGCAACCAGGATTTTACTGAACATGAGACCTCGTATCGGGGGTTGGTAAATTGGGGATTGGTAAATTGGTAAGTTGGTGATACCAATTTACCAATCTACCAACGACCAACTTACCAATCTACAACGGAATGTTCCCGTGTTTCTTCGGCGGATTCGTGTCGCGCTTGTTTTGCAGCATCTCCAGCGCGTTGATGAGCCGCGGCCGCGTTTCGTGCGGCTCGATGACTGCATCAATGTAGCCGCGCGAGGCCGCGATGTAGGGGTTGGCGAACTTCTCGCGATATTCCGCCACCAGGCGGGCGCGGGTCTCTTCGGCGTTGGCGGCCTCGGTGATCTCGCGGCGGAAGACGATGTTGACCGCGCCCTCCGGTCCCATCACCGCGATTTCGGCCGACGGCCACGCCAAGTTGATATCCCCGCGCAGGTGCTTGGAGCTCATCACGTCGTAGGCGCCGCCGTAAGCCTTGCGCGTGATGACCGTCAGCTTGGGCACGGTCGCCTCCGCGTAGGCGTACA
>CAZYHE010000520.1:1605-3913 GCA_964647225.1 uncultured Anaerolineales bacterium | reverse complement strand
TCCAGCCCCGGCAGCACCACATCGAGCAAGACCAGATCGGGCCGCGCCGCCCGCATGGCCGCCAGCCCTGCGACCCCATCCGCTGCGACCGTGATCTCCAGCGCGCCGGAAGCCGCATCGCTCTGAGGCGGCGCGGCCAACATGCGCACCAAGAGCTGCCGCACATCCTCCTCATCGTCTATCACCAGCACACGCTGCACCGGCCGGCCGACAGAGCGGATCGCCTCCCACAACCTGCCCCGCGTCACCGGGCGGACGAGATAGTCGAGCGCGCCGGCTGCACGGGCACGATCCACGCTCGGCGGGACGCAACACACCACGATCGGGGTATCCTGCACCGCCGCGCGCGCCTCGGCCGCCAGGGGCCAGAGCCGGTCCGGTGACAGGGAGTTCACGAGCAAGACATGCGCCGGACATTGCCGCAGATCCTCGGTCGCCGCCCCCAAACTGGTCGTCGTGACCAGCTCGACCTGCTCCGAACAACGGCCAAGCGCGGGGGCCAACTCGCCCGTTTCATCGCAGATCACCACGCGCGGCCGGAACGGCGCGGCCGGCGTCTTCGGGCGGGACGTGCGCTCCACCCACTTCCAATCTTCGCTGAGCCACCGGCCGGGATGGGCCATGGGCGCCAGCGGCGGCGAGATCGGAAGCGAAAAGGTGAAGGTGGCGCCCTGACCCGGCTGGCTCTCCAGCCAGATGCGCCCCCCGTGCAACTCGATGAACTGCTTGCTGATCGTCAGACCCAGCCCGCTGCCGCCCCGATCACGCCAGGGGCCGCGCGTGCCCTGACAGAACGGCTCGAAAATGCGCAGCGCATCCTCCGGCGTGATGCCCGGCCCGGTGTCGGCCACGCTGACCTGGATCGCATCGTTCTGCTGCACGACGCGGATCGTGATGCCGCCCCGCTCGGTGAAGCGGGCGGCGTTGCTGACGAGGTTCAGCACCACCTGCCGGATGCGCGTGGGGTCACAATAGATCGCGGGCAGACCGGGCGGCGCATCCACCACCAACGCCAACCCCTTGCGCTCCAGCAGAGACGTAACCACGGCCACCGCGCCATCAATGAGTTCCGGCAGGTTCACCCGTTCCTGGTGCAGCGCCACCCGGCCGGCCTCGACCTGGCTCAAATCCAATACGTCGCTGACCATGCTGGAGAGGTGCTCGCAGTTGCGATGGACGATCTTGAGATCTTCGAAGAGGGCGGTCGGCAGCGCCTCGCCATAGACTTCCGGCGTCTCCACCAACAGATCCACCAGGCCGATGATCATATTCAGGGGCGTGCGGAACTCGTGGCTGACGCGGGCGACGAACTCGGTCTTGCTCTTCTGCGCTTCCTCCGCGATGGCGCGCAGCACGGCCATGCGCTCGTTGGCCAGAGCAAGCTGCCGGTTGGCGTGCTCCAGATCGGCCAGCGCCTGCTCGACCTCGGCCCGCCGGGAACGCACTTCTTCGGCGGCATTCTGGGTACGCAAGTAGTAATCGCCCAACCAGCGCCCCCACTGCGCGGTCGGCCTGCGAATCCCGAACACGATTGCGACCGTGGCCCAGATCATCCCCACGGCGACCGCCACATCGAGGGGAACGCGGCCCTGGCCGGGCAGCGCCAACGCGCCCCAAAGGAGCAGCAGCCCGGTCGCCGACCCGGCCGTGGCGTAGGCGGCGCGCAGACTGACCAACACCGCGGCGGCGCCCACCGGGAGCGCCGACAACGTCAGGAGGCTCGGCTGCCCCAACCAGGCCACGAGCGCCGGCGTCAACAGCGCGGCCACCGCGACCACAGTCCAGCGCGCCACTGCGGGCCAGCGTTGGTTGATCAGCCAGATCGCCAGGCCCGCGGCCAGAGTCGTCAGGCCGATCGTGAGCGCGATCGTGCTCCGGGGCAGAAATTCGGCCGACTGCGCCAACAGGAAACCCAGCAGGATCAGTACGATCGCAGCCGGCTGCGGGGAAGTGCGCAGTTCGGGTTCGAGACTCAGTTCGCCGGAACTTCGCATGGGGAAGCCTTCCTTGTTAGTCATGGGCATCCTGAACTGCGGGCCGCAGTCCTGAGCGCAGCGCAGCGGAGTCGAAGGATCGCGGCCCGCAGTCGAAGGACTTGAGCACATCCCAATCAATAAACGAGGTTGCGAAAGCCCTGCACCGTGTGAAACGTGATCAGATTCCCATTGTGCGCCGAGGCCGCGCGCGCATCGCCGGAGCGCGAGAGGACGTGCAGGTCATCCCCATCAATCACCATGCTGGCATAATGCCGCGATTGGCGGGGCGTTGCGCCCATCGCCACGATCCCGGCGAAGCACCAATCCACACA
>CAZYHE010000520.1:0-1595 GCA_964647225.1 uncultured Anaerolineales bacterium | reverse complement strand
AAGCAGGTTGTTTTACAGGGTGATGAGATCATTGCGCAGTTGCAGGCGGTGGCGCTCGTTATTGGGCAGGCCGTAACGGTCGGCCGGCAGCCGATCGGCGCGAGTCATGCTGTCGGTCGCCTGCGAGCTGAGGAGCCAGAAGAGGCCGGTGATGTCATCGTGCAGGATGTGGAACTTCATCTGCCCGCCGGGGCACGGCACGAACGCGACGGTGCGGCCGGAAGGGACTGTCTCCAACATCGTCGTCATGCTATCGTCATCCTGCTCCACCACCTTTGCGATGGCGGCGTAGCCCGTGCCGCCGGTGTGGGCGCGCGCCCACAGGTGGAAGGTGCGGCCGGTCGGATCGTGCCAGACGTGGTCGGGATCGGTGAACTGCACGACGTTGGTCTCCAGCCAACCGATGGGGGCCGAGCCACGGCCGGGCGCGGCTTCGTAGGCGTGGGTTCGCAACGAAGGAAAGAACGGCACGCCGGAATAGTCGAGGGCGTCCGTCGGCACAGCGTCCCGGAAGGCCAGTTCGCTGGCGAAGGTCCAGTTCTCCCGCCGCGTGAGGTCGGCGCCGATCTCGCCCCGCATCAGCACCGGCGCGAACGCGCTCACCCCCCAGGCCCGCACATCATCGTAGATTTGCCGCTCCATTACCAGGTAGATGCGACCGGCCGCAAAGTGGACGTTGCACGGCGCTTGATGCCAGCGTTGGCCGTGCGTCAGCCAGGCCGGTTCGCTCCAAGTCTCGCCGTTATCGTCCGAGCGGATGACGCGCAGGTCGTTGTCGTGGCCGAGAACGTAGACCGATGATCCGGCGACGAAGGGCCGCGCGTGGAGGAATGGGAAATCGGCGCGATGCATCCAGGTCTGGCCCCGGTCGTCGGAGGTGAAGACCTTGCCCTGGTTGGGCCGGCCGAAATCGCCATGTCCCGACTTCGGCCCCGGCAGGCCTGCCACCCCCGGCCCGCCCAGATCGAGCGTGGCGATCAGCCGGCCGTTCGGGCAGCGCGCCAGACCGGGGCTGTAACAGAAGATCGTCGCCGGGTCGGGAGACGCGTAGACAACAGTGTGGTCGTTCGCAAGAGGTTGG
The DNA here is from genome assembly GCA_964647225.1 of uncultured Anaerolineales bacterium. Lineage (GTDB taxonomy): Bacteria > Chloroflexota > Anaerolineae > CG2-30-64-16 > CG2-30-64-16 > CAZYHE01. The sequence goes on along the minus strand of CAZYHE010000520.1, from coordinate 514 downwards.
ATCATATCATGCCGTCCAAAATGGCCGCCGAATGGAATTCGGGGCAAAGGGGCCTGTGGCCGCAACGTCGGCCTGCGCCGACAAACTCATGCTGTACGAGCCGCGTCCTCGTAGGAGGACGCCCGGCGCCGCAGCGCCCATTAGCCGCGATTTCAATCGCCAGCGGGGTTCATCGCAATTGCCCGACCAACTCCCCTACCATCCGCACCCGCTCGATGTCGCCATCCGGCGGGATTTCGTCGGAGATGCCCAGGATCAGCCGCGGGTGGAACAGTTCGACCGCGCGGCGCGTGCATTCGACCAGATCTTCGACCGGGAACATCGGCAGGAAGAAGAGCGCGGGGATACCGTCGAGCAGCACCTTGTCGCCCAGCGCCTCCTTGATCTCATCCAGCGTCACGTCGCCCTGCGGGACCGGCGTACAGGCCTCGATGGCGTCGAACGGGCTTTCCCGGATCAGCTTGATGAGCGGCTTCATCGCGCCGTCAATGTGGATGTGCGTCTTCTTGCCGGC
>CAZYHE010000519.1:0-3917 GCA_964647225.1 uncultured Anaerolineales bacterium | reverse complement strand
GAACGCGGCGGCCAATTCGCCCGCCAGGAAGGGGTCTTCGGCGAAATACTCAAAGTTGCGGCCGCAGCGCGGGTCACGCTTCATGTTTGCGCCGGGGCCAAGCAGTACATCCACGCCGAGCGCCGCAGCCTCTTCGCCCAGCGCCGCGCCGACCTGCTGCACCAACGTGACATCCCAGGTGGCGGCCAGGCAGGAGGCGGTCGGGAAGCAGGTGGCCGGCAGGCTGCGAGCGCCCACCGAGGTGACATCGGGCACGCGGCGTACCCCGTGCGGCCCATCGGTCATCATGATCGCCGGTACACCGAGCCGCTCCACGGGCACGGTCGTCCACATGCTCGCCCCGGTGCAAAGGGCGGCCTTTTCTTCGAGAGTGAGCTGATCGAGAATCGCTTGAATGTCTGGCATGAAATTACTCCTTATAGCGCAAATCAACATCGAATTTGAGGCATAGTTACAGTCATATGATAAACTATTCCGCAGCGAAGTCAACTATGGTTGGAGATCCGTCCGCGTTCTCCGCGTCATCCGCGTAGTCCGCGTCCTGTCTTCTGAACAACCCAGATCAAACTCATTTTGGAGGTCAAACATGTGCCAGAACGATAACCGGCCTATCTTCCGCGATCTGAACAAAAACGGTCGCCTCGACCCCTATGAAGATCCCCGCGTCCCCATCGAGGCGCGGGTGGCCGATCTGCTGGCGCAGATGACGCTGGAAGAAAAAGCCGGCCAGATGTTCCAGACCTTCATCCCGGTCAATCCCGACGACGCGACGCTGACGGGGCCGGGGATGCACGGCAGGTCAAGCATCAGCGAGATGCTGCTGAACCTGCGCATGACGCACTTCAACGTGGCGCGCGTCGCGTCGGCCCGCCAGACGGCTGAGTGGCACAACCGCGTGCAAAAGCTGGCCGAGGGCGCACGGCTGGGCATCCCCGTGACCATCGCATCGGACCCGCGGCACGCGTTCACCCGCAACGTGGCGTTCGGCTCCATGACGGGCGCGTTCTCGCTGTGGCCGGAGCCGATCGGGCTGGCCGCCATCGGCGATCCCGCGCTCGTGCAGGAGTTCGGCGACATCGCCCGGCAGGAGTACCTGGCCGTGGGCATCCGCACCGCGCTGCATCCGATGGCCGATCTGGCCACCGAGCCGCGCTGGGGCCGCATCAACGGCACCTTCGGGGAGGACGCCGCGCTGTCCGCCCGATTGACCTACGCCTACATCCGCGGCTTCCAGGGCGAAACCCTCGGCCCGCACAGCGTCGCCTGCATGACCAAGCACTTTCCCGGCGGCGGCCCACAGAAAGACGGCGAAGACCCCCACTTTCCCGAAGGCAAGGAGCAGGTCTACCCGGGGAATAACTTCGACTATCACCTGACCCCGTTCGAGGCCGCGTTCCGTGCGGGCACGGCCCAGATCATGCCCTACTACGGCCAGCCGATGGACTTGCCGGGGATCGAGGCAGTCGGCTTCGGCTTCAACAAAGACGTGATCACCGGGCTGCTGCGTGAGAAGTACGGCTTCGACGGCGTGGTCTGCACCGACTGGGGGCTGCTCACATCGTCGGTGCTGCCCGGCGGCCAGATATTCGAGGCGCGGGCCTGGGGCGTCGAACACTTGAGCCTGGCGGAACGGACGCTCAAGGCGCTGAACGCCGGGGTGGATCAATTCGGCGGCGAAACGTGCCCGGCGGTCGTCGTCGAGTTGGTGCAGAGCGGCCAGGTGTCCGAGGCGCGTATTGACGCGTCAGTGCGGCGGCTGCTGCGGGATAAGTTCCGCCTGGGCCTGTTCGACCAGCCATACCTCGACGTGGAAGCCGCCGAGCGTATCGCCGGCAACCCGGCGTTTCGTCAAGCCGGCGAACTGGCGCAGCGCAGATCCATCGTGCTGCTCAAGAACGGCGAGCTTGCTGGGGGGCACGCGTTGCCGCTGCAAGGTCGGCCGCGGCTCTACGTCGAAGGAATCGCGCCGGAGACGGCCGCAGCCTACGGCGAGGTGGCGCCGAGCGTCGAGCAGGCCGACTGCGCGATCCTGCGACTCAGCACGCCGTTCGAGAAACGCGAGGGCTTTCTGCGCGAGCACTTCCACGCGGGCGACCTCGACTTCAAGGGCGAGGAGAAGGCGCGCATCCTGGCGATCCTCGAAAAGCTGCCGACCATCGTGGTGATTCACCTCGACCGGCCGGCCGTGATCCCGGAGATCGCCGCAAAGTGCACCGGCCTGCTCGGCGAGTTCGGCGCGAACGACGCGGCCGTGCTCGACGTGATCTTCGGCCGCTTTGCGCCGGCGGGCAAGCTGCCGTTCGAGCTGCCCGCCTCGATGGATGCCGTGCGGGCGCAACACCCGGACGTGCCGTGCGATTCGGAAGGGCCGCTGTTCCCATTCGGGCATGGGCTGGGGTACTGAGGCATCAGGCGTCAACCGTTGGTCTCGGCTCACGGATTACACGGATAGACACGGAACGAGCTTCAACCTTCCCCAAATCCGTGTTCATTCGTGTCATCCGTGAGCCACATCGTAATCGCATACAAGCCATCAGGTCTGGTGATGACAGAACGCGTTCTGACTCTCCGCGAACTCAACCGCGCGACGCTCGCCCGGCAAATGCTGCTGGAGCGCGCGGCGATTTCTGCGCCGGCCGCCATCGAGCGGCTGGTCGGCCTGCAGGCGCAGCTCCCGGTGGCGCCCTATGTCGGCCTGTGGACCCGGCTGGCCGGCTTCCGGCGGGATGATCTGGCGCGGCCGATCGAAGATCACACGGTCGTCAAAGCAACGCTGATGCGCGCCACGCTCCACCTGGCCGCGGCCGCGGACTATCCGTGGCTGCGCGCCACGCTCCAACCCGTGATGGCCTACGCGGCCGCGACGATCGCAAAGCAGCGCGAGACCGGCGACCTCGACATCCCGGCGCTGGTCGAGATAGCGCGGGACTACATCGCCGCGGGGCCGCGCACGTTCGAGGAGATCAGCGCGATGCTTGCCGAGCGGCTGCCGGGCCGGGACATCGGCGCGCTGCGTTACACCGTGCGGACGCACCTGCCGATGGTGCAGACACCGATCGCCAGCGGGTGGAGCTATCCCGGCAAACCCGCGTTTGCGCTGGCGGAATCGTGGCTCGGCCGGCCGGTCTCGTCCGAAGGGAACCTGCTGCAACTCGTGTCGCGCTACCTAGCGGCGTTCGGCCCGGCGTCGGTGCAGGATGTGCAGACGTGGTCGGGCTTCCCGAAGCTGAAGGAGGCCATCGGCGAGTTCAAAGCGGAGCTGACCATCCATCGGGACGAACGCGGCCGCGAGCTGCTTGACCTGCCGGGCGCATCGCTTCCCAGCCCGGACACACCCGCGCCGGTGCGTTTCCTGCCGGAATACGACAACCTGCTCCTTTCGCACCAGAACCGCACCCGCGTAATCCCGGAGAAGTACCACGCGCACGTGTATCTCGCCGGGCTGCGGGTGGCGGCCACGATCCTGGTGGATGGCTTCGTGGCCGGCGCGTGGAAGATCGAGAAGGCGAAGGGCACGGCAACATTGGTGATCACGCTGTTCGAGCCGCTGACGCAAGCGACCCGCGCCGCGTTGGCGGAGGAAGGCGAGCGGCTGGTGCGCTTCGTGGAGGCGGATGCGAAGGTATTCGAGGTGCGATTTGGGGACACAGATGAACACTGATGAACACAGATCAAAAAAATCCGTGAAATCTGTGTTGATCTGTGTCCGGTGATTTAGTGACAACAGGAGGTTGCGCTATGAAACTATGGCAATCTGGCGATATCGAAGTCAACAAGCTGAAGTTACACTACACCCGCACGGGCGGCGACAAGCCGCCGGTCGTGCTGGCGCACGGCTTCTCGGACGACGGGCTGTGCTGGACGGCGCTGGCCCAGGTACTGGCGGCCGACTACGACGTAATCATGGTGGATGCGCG
>CAZYHE010000518.1:0-3921 GCA_964647225.1 uncultured Anaerolineales bacterium | reverse complement strand
CACCCTCTTCCCGGCGGCCGACGGGGCCGCGGGCGTGCCGGCCGCGCTGGACCGGCTCTTCGCGGACGCCGACGCGGCGGTCCGCGCGGGCGCCAGCATCCTGATCCTTTCCGACATCGGCGTGAACGCCGAGCTTGCGCCGATCCCCGCGCTGCTGGCGACCGCCGGGTTGCATCATCATCTGATCCGCAGCGGGACGCGCACCCAGGTCGGCCTGGTCGTCGCGTCGGGCGAGCCGCGCGAGGTGCATCACTTCGCGCTGTTGATCGGCTACGGCGCGGGCGCGATCTATCCCTACATGGCGCTGGAGACGCTGCACGACATGATCGGCCGCGGCCTGCTCAAAGGGGTCTCCTTCGACAAGGCCGTGGAAAACTATATTAACGCCGTCGTCAAGGGTGTGGTGAAGGTCATGTCGAAGATGGGGGTCTCGACGATTGATGGCTACCGCGGCGCGCAGATTTTCGAGGCGCTCGGCCTGAGCCAGGAAGTCGTGGAGCGCTATTTCACCTGGACGGCTTCGCGCATCGGCGGCATCGGGCTGGAGGTCATCGCGGCCGAGGCGCTGGCGCGCCATATGCGCGGCTTCTCCGGTCGCAGCAGCCGCTATCAGACGCTCGACACGGGCGGCCACTACCAGTGGCGTTCGGACGGCGAGCACCATACCCTCAACCCGATCACGGTGCATACGTTGCAAAAAGCGTGCCGCACCGGCGACTACAAGGTTTTCAAGGAATACTCGGCGCTGATGAATGAGCAAGTGCGCGCGCCCGCCTATCTGCGCAGCTTGCTCGACCTGAAGTTCGACGCGTCCCCCGTGCCCATCGAGGAGGTGGAACCGGTCGAGTCGCTCGTCAGGCGGTTCAAGACCGGCGGGATGTCCTACGGCTCGATCAGCGGGGAGGCGCACGAGGCGCTGGCGGTCGCCATGAACCGGCTGGGCGGCAAGAGCAATTCGGGCGAGGGCGGCGAAGACCCCAAGCGCTACCAACCGTTGCCCAACGGCGACCTGAAATCGAGCGCGATCAAGCAGGTCGCGTCCGGTCGGTTCGGCGTGACGAGCCTTTATCTGACGAATGCGCGTGAACTCCAGATCAAGATCGCGCAGGGGGCCAAGCCCGGCGAGGGGGGCCAGTTGCCGGGCCGGAAGGTGTATCCCTGGATCGCCGAGACGCGGCACTCGACCCCCGGCGTGGGCCTGATTTCGCCCCCGCCCCATCACGACATCTACTCCATCGAAGATCTGGCCTAGCTGATTTACAACCTGAAGAACGCCAACCCGTCCGCACGCATCAGCGTCAAGCTGGTCTCGGAGGTGGGCGTGGGCACGATCGCGGCCGGGGTGGCGAAAGGCCATGCCGACGTGATCCTGATCAGCGGCTTCGATGGTGGCACCGGCGCATCGCCGCAGACGGGCATCAAGCACGCGGGGCTGCCGTGGGAGCTGGGCCTGGCCGAGACACATCAGACGCTGCTGGCGAATAACCTGCGCAGCCGGGTGGTGCTGGAGACGGACGGCCAACTGCGCACCGGCCGCGATGTCGTCATCGCCGCGCTGCTCGGCGCCGAGGAGTTCGGCTTCGCGACCGCGCCGCTGGTGACGCTGGGCTGCACGATGATGCGCGTCTGCCATCTGGACACCTGCCCGGTGGGCGTGGCGACGCAAAACCCGGAGTTGCGCAAGAACTTCACCGGCGATCCGGCTTACGTCGTCAACTTCATGCGTTTCATCGCGCAGGAAGTCCGCGAGCTGATGGCGCAGCTCGGCTTCCGCCGGCTCGAAGAGCTGGTGGGGCGCTCCGACCGGTTGATCCAGCGGCAGGCGTCCGCGGTCTCGGCCGACGACCTCGGCGCGTGGAAACGGCAGCATGTGGATCTGTCGGCGGTGTTGGCCCGGCCGCCGGTTCCCGAATCGGTGGGCTGTTTCTTCTCGCAGCCGCAGGATCATGGCGTCGAATGCACCCTCGACCGGCAGACGCTTATCCCGCTGTGCGAGCCGGCGCTGGCGCGCGGCGAACGCGTCCACGCCGCGCTGCCGATCAGCAATGCCAATCGTTCGACCGGCACGACCCTGGGCTGGGAGGTCACGAAGCGCTACGGCGCGGCGGGCCTGCCAGAGGACACGATCCGGCTGGACTTCACCGGCGCGGGCGGGCAGAGCTTCGGCGCATTCCTGCCGCGCGGCATCACGCTGCGGTTGGAAGGGGATTCGAACGACTACGTCGGCAAGGGGCTGTCGGGCGGCAAGTTGATCATCTTTCCGCCCGCCGACGCGACCTATAAATCGGAAGAGAACATCATCATCGGCAACGTGGCGCTGTATGGGGCCACCAGCGGCGAGGTGTACGTGCGCGGCATGGCCGGCGAGCGATTCGGTGTGCGCAACAGCGGCGCGCGTGCCGTGGTGGAAGCGGTCGGGGATCATGGCTGCGAATACATGACGGGCGGCCGGGTGGTCATCCTGGGGCCGACGGGGCGCAATTTCGCGGCGGGTATGTCGGGCGGCGTGGCCTATGTGCTCGATGAAGCGGGGGACTTTCCGAAACGCTGCAACAAAGAGATGGTCGAGTTGGAGCGCATGACGGAAACGGAAGCGGAGCAGGTGCAGGAGCTGATTCAGAAGCACGCCTTCTACACCGGCAGCGCCCGCGCCCGCCATGTCCTGGCGCATTGGGATGAGCTGGCGCCGCGCTTCGTGAAGGTCATGCCGAAAGATTACAAACGGATGCTCGAAGCGTTGGCCTGGGTCGAGCAGACGGGGCTGAGCGGTCTCCAGGCGCAGATGGCTGCATTTGAGGCGAATAAGGGCGACGCCTCGCGGGTGAGTGGAAACTAACTATGGGCAAACCAACTGGGTTTATCGAATTCTCGCGCGAGCTTCCGCCCGACCGCATGGCCGACGAGCGGACGCTGGATTATCTGGAGTTCCACCTGTCGCTGCCTGAAGAACGGTTGACCAACCAGGCTGCGCGCTGTATGAGCTGCGGCCTGCCGTTCTGCCACACGGGGGTATTGATCGGCGGGATGGCATCCGGCTGCCCGCTCAACAACCTGATCCCGGAGTGGAATCACCTGGTCTACAACGGGCTGTGGGAAGAGGCGCTGTGCCGGCTGCTGAAAACGAACAACTTCCCGGAGTTCACCGGTCGCGTCTGTCCGGCGCCGTGCGAAGGTTCATGCACGCTGGCGATGCGCGAAGAACCGGTGACGATCAAACAGATCGAGTACACCATCATCGAGCGGGGCTTCAGCGAGGGCTGGATCGTGCCCGATCCGCCGGCTGTGCGCACGGGCAAACAGGTCGCCGTCGTCGGCTCCGGGCCGGCCGGGCTGGCCTGCGCGGATCAGCTCAACAAGGCCGGGCATTTGGTCACGGTGTTCGAGCGCGCCGACCGCATCGGCGGGCTGATGACCTACGGCATCCCGAACATGAAGCTCGACAAGCGCGTGGTCCAACGCCGGGTGGATTTGATGACCGCCGAGGGCGTCACCTTCGTCACGAAGACCGAGGTCGGCAAGGACATTCCGGCCGCGGAGCTGCGCGAGAAGTTCGATGCCATCGTGCTGTGCGGCGGCGCCACGCGGCCGCGCGATATCCAGGTCGAAGGTCGTGATCTGAAAGGCATTTACTTCGCGGTGGACTTCCTGTCGCGTGACACGCGCAACATGCTCGATGATGAGGCCGCCGGGCAGTGGATCTCGGCCCGCCACAAAGATGTCATCGTGATCGGCGGTGGCGACACCGGCACCGACTGCGTGGCGACCTCGATCCGGCACGGCTGCAACAGCGTCACGCAGTTCGAGATCCTGCCCGAACTGCCCCCGCGCCGCCTGCCGACCAATCCCTGGCCCGAGTGGCCGCGTATTATGAAGCGGGATTATGGGCAGGAGGAGGCGCTGGCGCTGTTTGGCTCGGACCCG
>CAZYHE010000517.1:0-3923 GCA_964647225.1 uncultured Anaerolineales bacterium | reverse complement strand
CGCCAACGCCAGCCGCAAGGGGATGTCGAGCTGCTCGCGGGCCGGCCGGCCCACGCGGCCGATGCTCGGCGCATCAATCAGCCGGATATCCGCCTCGGCTGCGCTGAACTGGGCGAAGAAGGCCGCGCTGCTCTCGGTGAGGGTGGCGACGACCGCGTTGGCGATGGCGCGGAGCTGCGCCTCATCCCCCCAGGTCACGTTGATGGTGAAGATCCGGTGGAGTTTGCCCGGCTGCGTGCTGGCGCCGATGGCGCCCGCCGCGACCGTGATCCCCTGGTCGGCCAGGCGTTGGCTCACCGCATCGGCGAAGATACTGCTGCGCACGATTTCGCCCAGGTCATCCACCAAGTACTCGGCCGCCATCATGGTGTAGTAGCGGTCATAGGTGTAGACGCCGGGGATGCGCTCCGGCTGGACGCCGACGTTGAAGCGCATGGCGGCGTTGTAGACCGGCGGCCGCGCCTGCCAGGGCCGGTTCACGGCCAGGGTCACGAGCAACACCGCCGCGGTCAGCCCGACCGGCAGCCACCACCGGCGGCGGATGATGCGCCAATATACCTTGAGTTCCATGTGCCTACCTCACGCAGCCATTGTGCCGCGGATGAACTCCCGCAGCTCCCGCTCGAACCGCTCACCCGCAAATCGCTCGGCGTTGGCCCGGCAGGCGGCCGGATCATACGCCATCGCGTCGAAGCCCGCCAGGACGGCTTTGAGTGACGCAACGGTCGCCTCGGCGAAGAACTCGCCGGTGACGCCTGGGCTGACCGTGTCGAGCGCGCCGCCGCCCGCGAATGCGATCACCGGCCGGCCCGCGGCCTGCGCCTCGACGGGCGCGATGCCGAAATCTTCCAGGCCGGGGAAGATGAAGGCGCGCGCACGAGCATACAAGCGCGCCAACTCATCCCACGACACCCGGCCCAGGAAGGTGACGGTCGGCCCGGCCAGCTTCTCCAGCGCGGCCCGGTCGCGGCCATCTCCGTAGACCAGCAGCTTCAGCCCCAACTCCGAGCAGGCCCGCACGGCCAGATCGGTCCGCTTGTAGGGGATCAGCCGGCCGCCCGCCAGGAAATAGTCGTCCGGCCCATCGCTGGCCGGGCGAAAGCGGGCGACATCGGCCGGCGGAAAGATCACGACGCTCTCACGGCCGTAGAAGCGTTTGATGCGCTCCCGGATTTCGGTCGAGATGGCGATGAAATGCTGCACGCGCTGCGCGGCCGCGTAATCCCACCGGCGCAGGGCCGCGATCATGGGCCGCAGCGTCAGGCTCAGTGACGAGCCGAACGCCTCGCGTGCCCGGTAAGCATCATATTGCCACAAGAAGCGGGTCGGCGTCAAGCAGTAGCAGATGTGCGTGGCGCCTTCTGGCACGGGCACGCCGTGGCAAAAGCCGCTTTTGTTGCTCAGGACGAGATCGTATCCGCGCAGATCCACCCCACGGAAGGCCAGCGGATAAAGCGGCAGGTAGGCCTGGTGGTGCGTCAGGATGCCCGGCAGGCGTTGCATAAAGGTCGTGCGAATATCCCACGTGCGATATGCCGGCGGCATGAACTGGGGCGCGTACATGCTGGTGAACACCGGCGCGCCGGGATACAGGCGCACCAGTGTTTCAAGGACGCTCTCCGCGCCGCCGATCTGGTTCAGCCAGTCGTGGATCAATGCAACCCGATAGGCGCTCATCAGCTCGCCGTGGTGGGCACGTCCTTCGCCCAGTCCCGTTGCTCGCGATACCATTCCACCAGGCGCGCCATCCCGGCCTCGAACGCGACCGCGGGCTGCCAGCCCAACACCTGGCGGGCCGTCGTGATGTCGGCCCACGTGGCCGGCATGTCGGCGGCCTGGGCCGGTTTGTGGATCACCTGCGCACGGCGGCCGGTCAATGTTTCGACGAGCGCGATCGCGTCGCGCAGCACGACCGGCCGATCCGACCCCAGGTTGATCACGCGGAAGCCAAGCGGCCGCAGCCCGGCGATCGTGCCGCGCGCGATATCTTCCACGAAGGTGAAATCGCGCGATTGGCTGCCATCGCCGTAGACGATCACCGGCCGGCCTTCGCTGATCCACTGCGCCAGGCGGAAGGGCATCATGTCGGGCCGGCCGGCCGGGCCGTAGACGGTGAAATAGCGGAAGACCGTGACATCCAGCCCATGGAGGTGATGATAAGTGTAGGTCAGCGCCTCGGCGGCCTTCTTCGAGGCCGCATACGGGGAGATCGGCTGGTCGGTCGGCTGATCCTCGCGGTAGGGGAGCGGGTTTTGCTGGCCGTACAGGCTGGAGCTGGAGGCCAGGACGAATTTGCCGATATGTGCCTTTCGGCACAGCTCGAGCAGGTTGAGCGTGCCCGTGGCGTTGGTATCGAGATACACCCACGGGTTCTCGACGGAGTAGCGCACGCCCGCCCGCGCCGCCAGGTTGATCACCGCCGCGCAGCCCGCTTCGCGCAGGGGGGCGATCAAGCCCGCGATGGCCGCGCGCTCCGTGATGTCGGCCTGGTGGAACTCGAATCCCGGTGTGGACCGCAGCCGCGCCAGGCGCCAGTGTTTCAGACGCACATCGTAGGCGTCGTTGAGGTTATCCAGGCCGATGACGCGGCGGCCGCTTGCCAGCAGCAGCTCGCAAACCTTCCAGCCGATGAATCCCGCGCACCCGGTGACGAGGATCGGCGGTTCAGGGTGGGCCTGGGTGAGAGAGGGATCGGACAAGGTGAGATTCCTTGGGCACGGCCTTGCGCCTGCCATTATAAACAAAAACGCGGCCTCTCGAAGCTATGCGCAACGGATCAGGCCGCGTTTGAGATTGCATGTAGTGCCCCCGGCCCGACTCGAACGGGCACGCCCTAACGGGCGTAGGCCCTCAACCTACTGTGTATGCCAATTCCACCACGGGGGCGTTACAAACAGATTATAGCCGTTTCGGGCGTATTGTCAACTTCACCGCCCTCACGCGCGTTCCTGCTCCCGATAGTACGCGATGATGCGACCGAGCGTCTCGTCGAGCGTGTGCGCGGGCTTGAATCCGATCAGCGCGGCGGCCCGGCGGATATCGGGCACGCGGCGGCGCATGTCCTCGAACCCCGGTTCGTAGGCCTGATCGTAGGGCACCATCACGATCGGCGAACTGCTCCCGGTCAGCCGGATCACCAAGCGTGCCAGGTCAATGATGGTAATCTCGTTCGTGTTGCCCAGGTTGAACACCTGGCCGACGGCGTCGGGATGGGCCGCCAGCTTGAGGACCGCCTGGACGACATCCCCCACATCGGCGAAGCAGCGCGATTGCTGGCCGTCGCCGTAAACGGTGAGCGGCTCGCCCCGTAACGCCTGGCGCACGAAGCGCGGGGCCACCATGCCGTAGCGCCCCGTCTGGCGTGGGCCGATGGTATTGAAGAAGCGGCAGATGACGACCGGCAGCCCGCGCTGTTTGTGGTAGGCCAGCGCCAGGAACTCATCCATCGCTTTGGAGTTGGCATAGGCCCACCGGCTGTGCGTCGTCGGCCCCATCACCCCATCGCCATCTTCCTGGAACGGCACCGCGGCGCTCTTGCCATAGATCTCCGAGGTGGAGGCCAGGATCACCTTGCGGCGGTAGCGGTTGGCGAGGCGCAGGACGATGCTGGTGCCGAGGACGTTCGTCTCGATCGTGTGGACGGGGTCGCGCACGATCAGTTCGACCCCGACGGCCGCGGCCAGGTGAAACATGATGTCGCATTCACTGACCAGCCGATCCATCACCCCCTCATTGGTGATGGTCTCCAGGACGAACTGAAAATCGGGCCGGCCGAACAGGTGGCGGATGTTCGCCTCGGCGCCGGTGGAGAGGTCGTCAATTGCCACGACTCGGTGGCCCTCGGCCAGCAATGCTTCGGCCAGGTGGCTGCCGATGAAACCGGCCCCACCCGTGATAAGCGCTTTCATGCGGTGCTCCTCATG